>DAOSIN010000031.1:0-10809 GCA_035366675.1 Salinivirgaceae bacterium
CGAGCTGGGTTCAGAACGTCGTGAGACAGTTCGGTCTCTATCTGTTGTGGGCGTAGGAGATTTGAGAAGACCTGACATTAGTACGAGAGGACCGTGTTGGACAAACCTCTGGTTTACCTGTTGTGGCGCCAGCTGCATCGCAGGGTATCCACGTTTGGAAGAGATAAGCGCTGAAAGCATCTAAGCACGAAGCTCGCTTCGAGATGAGATCTCCCTTGAGGGTCGTTGTAGACTACGACGTTGATAGGCTACAGGTGTAAAGACAGTAATGTCAAAGCTGAGTAGTACTAATAACCCGAACGGTTATTTACGTAGATTGTTTTTGCTATACTAAGAAGTGTCATTAACGATATTAAAGGATTTAAGGTGGTTATTGCATCGGGGTTCCACCTCTTCCCATCTCGAACAGAGAAGTTAAGCCCGATAGCGCCGATGGTACTGCGATAGTGGGAGAGTAGGTCGCCGCCGATTTTTAAAAGGGATTGTCTAAGGTTAGGCAATCCCTTTTTTATTCGTTAAAAATATACTTCTGAACTTCTTATTTAAGTCTATCTTCTAAAAATTCTTCTAATGACTCAAGAGAAATTCTTTTGGCTAAAATTTTAAAATCCTCATCGAGTAGATATAACGTTGGCGTAGAGTAAACATCGTAAGTATCCCTGAATGATGTAAAATTAAATGGATCATAAACATTTACGAAGTTTTCCATTCCAAGTTTACTAATTGATGTTTTCCACTCTGTTAAATTGCTTTGGGTGTAAAAAGCATATACGTGGAAACCTTTTTGGTGATACTTGTTAAATATTTCTACCATTTGAGGAATCTCTTTCTTACAATGACCACATTCGGGCTCCCAGAAAACCAAAGCAATAATCTTGCTATTTAACAAGTGTAAAGGATAGAACATTCCATCGGGAGTTTGCGCTTTATCTAATCGTGGAGCATCGGCACCTATAACGTTTGGGCGCATTTTATCAACTCTATCTTTAAGTTTTGAAATATACTCTTCATCAGCCCATGTAGCCTTGCCATTCAAATAATAGTTGTCGGCTAAATAAACCGTAACCTTATCGTGTCCCATTATTTTACTTTGGCTGAACTTGTTAAATACAAATTGCAGAGTGTATTGGAACATTTCAGCACAACCTTCGGTCATGTTCAATAGTCTTTTAGATGCACTAATGACGCTGTCTGGATTTGGCGACACAACTTGGTCAAAGAATCGTACTAAGCGTGTGTGATAAACAGGTGTTTTCAAAAGTCTTTTGTCTGAAAAATCGACATTTTCGAAATAGTTATCCTTATAGTAATTGTATTGGAAAAGTGAATCGACCTGTCTCCCGTTGAATGTGGTGCCGTAAGCGGGTACTTCGGGGTCTCCAAATGCTTTTATCATCTGAGATAGCAGTTTGTTGGAGCCGAGGCTTATTATTTCATTCTGTTTGTCTAAAATCTCTTTGTTGACTTTTTCTAAATCTGATTTTGCCTTTTTGCGCCTCTTTTCCGATACAGTTTTGTCTCCACTGGTAACCTTTAAAAGGTGTGCCTCTTTTGTTTTATCGAACATAAATACTTGATATTCACGAAATTCGCTGTTTGCTTCCGAGCCTTCAATTTTTAATTTTCTAACCATTGTTCTTATATCTGACGATGTATCGGTTTCCAAAGCAAAGTGTTGATCTTCGTCAATTATGATATCGAAATAATTTCTTGATGGTAAGACAATTAGATAAATACCCTCGTCGAGATGATTACTGCCCGTAAAAATACCTCTTCCTTTTTTATCTAACCGTAAAGTGTCAACAACATAGTTTTTGTCTCCGAAATAATAAGCCAAAAAAATCTCTTTGTCTTGAAGTCCATTTATTGTTACTGAAATATTGTATTGTCCGTATAATGTTGTAAAGCACAATATACTGATAATTAGCAATCTTAATTTACTTCTCATAATAATATATTTTCTACAATTGTACTAAAAAATATGGTAAGCTCAAAAATTAAAAAAATAATAGTTCGTACATTTTTCAATTTCTATATTTTTTGACGAAAATGAAAAAACATAATCAAAACATACTAATTATATGTTGAATAAAAATCGTTTTTTAAATTTATCTTGCTTTTTAAAATAAAAAAATATATGAGAATACAGTTTGATTATCAGTGTTATATAGCTTATATCGTAATGTTTTTTTTATTTTTTATAACAAAAGTATGTTAAATGGCAGATTTTTTGTTTATATTTGATTAAATGCAGTTTATGTTTGACAATTGAATTTGCATTAGTTAAATACAAATTTATACTTATATTTGAATTTTGGAAAATGCAAATGGAAGTTTTTAATAGACTATTAACACAGAACAGAATTATTTCTGATATTATCGCATTATTTGTTGATAATAAGAACTTTCATGAGAGATTGTCACAATTGACGAATTTAATTTGTCAATATGAGAGCATTGAATCTACTGTTCTGCTATCTTTAGACGAAAAAAACAATACACTCAAAAAAACATCGGTTTCTCACAATATAGAAGTTAATTGTCAATGGGTTCCTGAGGTGATTAACCTTTCTCAAAATATAAACTTTAACACTTTAATTAATAACGAAAACGTACTTTTTTCAGAACAAATAGCAGCCGCAGAAAGGGTGCTTGCTCAGCGTTATAACTGGATAGAAATGAACGATATTCTGTTCGTTCCTTTAAAGCTGTCTAATTATTTGTATGGATTATTAATTATAAAGCACAATTATATTACTGAAATTGATGAACTTGATGAGTCGTTTTTTAAAACAGTTAGCCTACTTTTAGCTCTTATATTTAAAAGAGATGATGATAAAGATTCACTTGAAAAAGCATTGATAGCGGCAGACAATGCTAATAAAATAAAAACCTCCTTTTTAGCAAATATATCGCAAGAAGTAAGAACCCCTGTAAATTCAATATTAGGGCTTAGTGATTTACTTGCAGATCCCGATTTAACCATAGATCAGAGAGAAGAGTTTATTAGTTCAATAACAAAGAATGCCAGAGCATTAGTAAAAATTTTTGATAATATATTAGATGCTAGCAAGTTAGATGCAGGACAGCTAACAGTAAATATCGAAGAAGTGTCGTGGTCGATGTTTTTTGAAGAACTTGTTTCAGAGTATGTGAAATTGTACGAACATAATAAAGTTAGTTTAGTAATTAGTGCCCAATCGTGCGATTCGGATATATATTTAAAAACAGATTCGTACAGGTTTAAACAAGTTCTTTCGTATGTTATTGAAAACTCGTTCAAATATACAGAGTCAGGTCAAGTAACTTTAGGATACGAGATTAATGACAAGCAGGAATTGATTGTTTTTGTCAAAGACACGGGTATAGGTATAAGCGATGATATCAAAAATAGTGTTTTTGAATTTTTTAAAAAGAAGCAAGATAAGTACTACGACCAAAGTGGTAGCACAGGTCTTGGTTTAGCTCTTGCTAACAAAATTACAAATTTGTTACACGGTAAAATGTGGTTTGAAACTAGTGTTAATGTTGGGACAACTTTTTACATAAAATTTCCGAGCAACTTAGTAAGACGAGTCAAAAATATTGAAAAACCTAAAGCTTCAAAATATCCCGATTATAGTGGTAAAACTTTTATTATTGCTGAAGATGTAGAAATAAACTATATGCTTATTTCTGAACTTTTGATACCAACAAAGGCAAAATTAATCTGGGCTAGAGACGGCAAAGAGGCATTGGATTTATTTAAAACATCAAAGCCTGATTTAATTATTATGGACATACAAATGCCTAAAATGAATGGTTATGAGGCAATTACAGCAATAAGAGAATTAGATAAAAATATTCCTATAATTGCACAAACGGCTTTCATGATGGACAACGAAAAACAAAAATCTATTGAAGTCGGTGCTAACGATTTTATACCCAAACCAATAAAGTTTAAGGATCTAATTCGTGTTATCAAAAAGAATCTTGAAATATATCAATCGTTATAACCTTTTCAAAAAGGTAAGTATATACAATATTTGCTACTATAATCGAAGAAAACAATTATTCGCATTCATCACGATAGCAACTACCAGGTAGAGTATCGTTTGAGATTTCTATCCCGTAGTAGTCCAAGCCTTTAATATCTGTGGTTGTTAATTCATATAGAGGGAAAGGTCTATTTCTTAAAATGCTATCCTCCTCATATTTGTATTTCATTATTTTCAATCTGTTTTGCTTGTTGACGATACATGAAATAGGGACCCCAAAAACACCGTCAATCCTTTCATCTCCTTTTAAATCAAAAAGATAGTTTAATATTTTGTTATATCTCTGAGGATTATCATTAACCTTAAAAAGCTGAGAAGTATCCCTTATAAAATAGAGTTGTTCAGTATATCCATATATCTGCAAAAGTCGTTCACTATGTTTTAGACCGCTACAATCGGTATTTACAAAATAGAACTTAACATATTTGTCTCTTTTATCGTAAAACTCTCTATAAGTTGTCTGAAGGTGGCGTACACAAGGACCACAGCAGGGGGCTATAAATTATCACTATCTTATAATTAGTGGTGTCGTTTATAAGAGTTGCTTTTAACTCTTCAACGGTTAGTCCAATCTGATTTTTAAATTTGTATGATTTTCTGATACTGGCTTTAGTTTCTATACAAATTACAATGCAACTATGCAACAGCAATATTGAAGTAATCGTGAATATAAATAATAAGAATCGTTTCATTTTTATGGTGTAAAAATTAATGCAAAACTTTGAATTACGCCATCGGCTTTGCCGCTTCGCTTGTCGAAGAATTACGAATTACGAGTTACGAATAGAAACCTTTCCCTTTTCCCTTGCACACTTCACTTCGACTACGCTCAGTACGTAGCGACTACGCTCAGTGCATCGCCTTGTCACTTCTAATTTCTAACTTCTAACTTTTTTACTGTACCCAGAAGTATTCAAGTAGTTCGTTAACATCTTCGACCGTTAAGTTTGATTTAAAGTCGAACACCTTGTCAATGGCTTGACGCATTTCTGCCGGAGAGATCCAACCATCATTGTTTGTATCAACCTGTTTGAATTTTTCGGGCATCTTGTCATATTTCTTTCTTGTTTTTTCTTTCAAAGACTCATGATAGTAGGTAGTAAGCTCTTTTCTATCAATAGCTTTTGGATCGAAAAGAATGGCTACTAAATGGTGTGTTGTAAATCTAACACCTGTTGGTCCTACGCCAATAGCATCGGCAGGAGTGTTAGGCTGTTCGTCCATATAGTCGGGTACACCGTCGTTGTCGCTGTCGATTGGGCAACCGCGGAAGTCAACTACTACATTGGGTTTTGTACCGGGACACTCATCATTAAAGTCATCTACGCCGTCACCGTCTTCATCTTCGCCATCAGTGACAACAAATTTAAGGTTTTTAAACTGTTCGACAGCTGCAATTTCGCTTGCGGGGCTGAATAAATCTAATCTTAAAGAAACGTATGAATAATTTAGAAGATCATTTTTTATTAATCCGTCAGTTCCTTCAGTATCGTCAATGTAATCGCTGAAAGTAAATTTTATAGAGTTGGCAACACGGAAAGTAAGTCTGTCGGTAATTGTTATATTTAATCCCAAATCAACAGGAATTGTAAAGGTCATTAGCGAATAATCCTTATTCGTTGGGTTAACTTCTCTTAGGTTGGTTTCATAGACATAATCGCGGGATATTACATTGTTATTTGGATTACGAATTGTTCCATCTGAGCTGTAAATGTATGGGTTGCCATCTTTATCTTCTATGTCTCCGCGTGGTTTAAATTGCATTGTTTCTATGCCCAAAGAGATAAACGGATGAATTGGTCTTTTTCTTCTGAATAAATGATTAAAGTTATATGACATTGAGACACCACCAATAAATATCTCTGTTTCAAAATTCTTATTTAATGATATGTCTTCAAGTGAGCGCCTCTCTCCTGATGTTTTTCCAAAAACTGCATACAGATCGACATCAAAAAATCTTCCAATGGCTCTTGATATACTGACACTTGTACCCCATCTTCCGTTTAAAGGCGATTCGTAATTATTTCTGATATCACCATAAAATGTTAGAAATCCTTGTCCTAAACCGAAAATAGGTTTAAAAGCAGAACTAAAAAGATCTGCCGAAGCATCATCATCTTCCATCAAAAGTACTGCTTCGTAATCTTCGTCTATCTCTTGTGCAAACGATTGCTGAGTACCTATAGCTATAAACAATAAAAGTATAATGAGGATATTTGTACGCATATGTTTCAATTCTTAACTATTTGAACCATTTTTGATTAGCTATCATAAGTGCTTCTTGAACTGTTATGCGGTTACCGCTTGAATAAGCACAAACAAATGCATCGGAGATAGGAGTAGTGTTCCAGATTTTCACTCTATAGTCTCGTGCCTCTTTATATATTCTAAAACTTCCTACTGTATATTTGTGCCACCCTTCGTGCAATTCAACGTGTACGGTTTCTTGTATATTGAATTTTTTAAAATAGTCTTTTTTAACAAGTTTATGTCCAGCTGCTATCTGCACTTTATATGTGATGCCTTGTTCTGCACCAGGAGTTGAGGTTATTTCAGGTCTTTTCATCTCTCCGACGACATCTTTTGAGTCATCTATTGATGGGTATCCTCCGGTCTCCTTGACTTTTTGGGCTAGTTCGGCATACTTGGCTCTCTCTTCTGGGGTTAAAGTCTCTTCAAATGTTTTGGAGTCTTTTTCCATCTCTTTTAGTTTATCGGTTGTTGCCAGACCTGAAATTCCTGTAAAGTTGTCATTATCAGCCAAAACATCAACTTTTTTCTGTTGACTTTCTTGTTCTAACTCTGCAAATTGTTCTTCTTTAGAGAGTTCGTGCATCTCCAAAAGTTCGGCTTCAAATTCGTTCAAGTCTATATTTCTTTCGGCTATGTTAATAGTCTGAGTTCTATCATCTTGCGAATATGAGAATGTTCCATTTATTATAAAAGCTTGATTTGGATAGTCTTCAGTCTGTATTAGTTTATACGATACAATAAACATTTTATCACTCTCTTCTTTAGGCAGTTCCATCCATAAAAACTTTAAAATTCTGCCACTAACTTGGAAAATAGAGCCTTTGGTTTTAAGTGCAACTGCACGGTATCCTCTTGGAAGTTGTTCCTCAATTTTTCCAAAGCTTGATAATGAACTTTTGCTAACTAATAGGTTTACAATAATTTCATTATCTTCATTCATATAGGGTTTTTGTCTGATACAGTCAATGGGTTTTAGGGTAATCTCTTTGTATTTGTATCTTTTTGATGCTAAGAGGTCGGTAACACCTTCAACCTGAATCACTTGTATCTTGTGTGGAGCTATTGATTTTTCTTGAATTTGATTGTTATCGATATAACGGAACGAGCCTGAAATCATCAAGTCTCCAGATATTGGTGGGGCTACATCGAAAACAAGTATTACTTTCAAAACTTCGTCATACGGTAGGTTGTACCAGTGTATTACAGCTTTTTGGTCGTCGAATGAAAATTGACCTCCACTTGTTTCTCGTGAGGTTACTTTAAAACCGTTTGGAACTTCTAATGTGAGTCGTGCATAACGATCTAGATCACCTTTATTGATTGATATTTCAACTGTAAATTGAGTCCCTGAATTTACTTTGCTTGGAAAACTGTGTTTTATATCGACTCCGCCGAAAATGTGTGATAAAAACAACAATAATCCCGCATTTAATAACACTATTAACGACTTGAACATAATCTATTTGTTAAATGTTTATGCATTGTTAATGCTGATGCTAATTTCAAAGGATAAAGATATTAAAAAAAAAATCACATAACAAAGATTTTGAGCGCAATATATGTTTTTTTTTAATAATGGCTCAAAAAAAATGGTTAACAGCACTATATTGGCTACATAAATACGTCAAGATTTGTAGTTTATAGGTTTAATACAGTATAATCAGTGATATATAAAACTGCTTCCAAATAAAAACTCCCTTAGGATACTTGTTGGTGGCACCTCATTTATTGGTACCGGTTCAAGATATGAGAAAAATTTCAACAAACGGCTAGCTTCAGAATATTCTTTGCTCTGAGGAGAAACTTCACGCAGAATAGGCTCAACATACTGTTTAAACACGCCTAACTCAAATAGTAATGCTGAATTTGACATAACATCTGCCTCTTCCTGATATGGAAATATATATTTCTCCTCTCCACGTCTGACGCTGGGCCAACGTCTTATGGTTTCTTCAGCAGAATAGCCTCGATATCTGTAGTCTCGCACTATTCTTCGTATCAGTCTGTTATCGGTTGTTGGAATACGGTTATGTTCGTCCATACAGAGTGAAGTGAGAGCAGAAACGTAAATTTTAAACTTCTCTTTATCAGATATTTGCTTTGTTAACCTTGGGTTTAGACCGTGAATTCCTTCGATAAGTAAAACCGAGTTTTTTGACATTTGTAAAAAATCTCCACAGAAACTTCTCTGCCCTGTTTCGAACGAAAATCGTGGAGTTTCTACTCTTTCTCCATTTAATAGTTGTAAAAGTTGTTTGTTAAAGAGGTCTAAGTCAAGAGCTTCGATGTTTTCAAAATCATAATCTCCGTTCTCGTCTAAAGGTGTGTCTTGTCTGTTAACAAAATAGTTGTCTAAAGAAATTACTTGTGGAAAAATTCCCAATACTTTCAGTTGAACTTCTAAGCGTTTGGCTGTAGTTGTTTTGCCTGACGAAGAAGGACCACTAAGCAATATAATGCGTGGCATAGGATCGCGTTCCGTGATTAAATCAGCTATTTTTGCTATCTTTTTTTCCTGGAGTGCTTCTGATACTTTAATAATATCAGTTATTTTTCCGTTTTTTGTTGCCTCGTTTAATAATCCTACAGTGTTAACCCCAATAATTTCGTTCCACTCTTTGTGTTCTTGAAAGATTTCAAACATCTTATCTTGTAAGATCATGGGTGCAACTTCTTCGGGATTTGATGTTGTTGGAAATCGTAGTAACATCCCATCATAGTATTTATACAAATCAAAAGTTTTAACATACTTGGTCGATGGAGCTAAAAATCCATAGAAATAGTCGGGATGATCTTCTAACCAATAAACATTAGAATACATCTGTTTTTTACTTCTAATAAGTTTAGCTTTGTTGAAGTTGCCGTTTTTTTCAAATAATTCAATTGCCTCTTCTGTTAATATCTCTTCACGAACAAAGGGAAAATCAGCATCAATAATTTTATACATTTCAGTTTTTATTTCAGATATTTCTGATGCTGTAAGCTTTTTATTATTTCCTTCAAATTCGCAGTAATAACCATTTGAAACAGAGTGCTCGATACGAAGTTTCCGCTCAGGATGGATGTTTTTGACAGCTTTAATTAGAACGAAACTTAAAGAGCGTACGTATATTCGCATTCCATCGGGATGTGTAATATCGAAAAATCTTATTGTTTTAGGACTGATGATTGCATAATTTAGCTCTTCAACTTTATTGTTTACCATGCAGCCAATGGCGGGATATTTTAAATCTAATTTTAAATCATCCCATATCTCCATTAGCGTAGTGCCAAACGGATATTTTTTTCTTGTATCGTTATTTTGAATTATTACTTCAATTTGTTTTTGCATAATTTTTTGTATTTCAGTTAGTTATTATTTAATACTTTAAAATTAGATAAACTGCTGTTACCTAAGAATGAGCTACGATTATCAACAACTATGGTTATTCTTATATCTTGCTTCCAATAGTTTGCAAACCATGCTTTGTAATCATTAGGACTTAACTTATCGATTATGTGTTCTTTAATTGTTATTAATACTTCTCCACCGTAACTTTGCTCATAATTAACACCAACAATATTTTCATGTAGTTCTTCGGACAATGGAATAAGCAATTCGGAATTATTCATACCTTTAATTGTTGGGCGCATTGTATATGAAATGTTGTCAATTGTTCTGTAAGATAATCCGCACGAACATACAGCGTTTTTGTTGGGAATTACTTCTATGCCAGTATTGTAGCGTAAAAGAGATGGTTTCTTTGTGTGCAATGGTGTTACAACTAATTGACCACGTCCGTTGGTTACTGCAACGCCGCTTGAATTGACTATTTCGTGGTACGCCACAGGTTCGAACAGATGATAGTGTTTGTACCGACATGTAGCAATTATAGAACCATATTGTGGGTCTGTTATCAATCGAACTAAGGGAACGCTAAAGGTCTCTTTTAATAGATTAAGTGCACCGACTGTAAAATCGTGATTAAATGCAATTATTAATCTAGGTGTTGGTACCTGACATTTATTGTAATGTATGTGAAAAGCAAGTTGTGCAAGTATTGCTGGGCGCGCAGCTAAAACATAGTTTCTATGTTTATTTAATTGCCTGATCAATTCTTCAAAATCTTGTGGATAATTTAGAATTCTGCTGCTTTTTGTGAAACCGCTATCTCTGATTCTGCCTTTGTTTGGTGTTATCCATATTACCTTACTGTTGCTGCAACGATGCCATGCTAAGATACGCCGAAGTGCCGCAGACATCACCGATTTACGATATTTTAAAGGATTGTGTTTCTCGTCTGCGTAAATGTTTTGTGTTATTGGAATTGCTTCTATCTCTTCTAAACCTCTGAATTTGTACCACTTAATATTAAGAGATTTGAGAGCAGATACTAAAATCTTATTGTTTTTAGCTTTTTTTTGAAGTAAATACTTAAGATTATGATTCAAGAAACCATAAATCTCAGTTCGAAGTAGCTTTTCTATTCTTTTAAATTTGTTGATCAAACTTTTGTGTTGAAAAATGAAAGCCATAAAA
>DAOSIN010000032.1:0-10773 GCA_035366675.1 Salinivirgaceae bacterium
CTAATTGCCGAAGCAATGCAAAAGGTTAAAAAAGAGGGCGTTATAACAGTTGAAGAGGCAAAAGGAATTGATACAACCGTTGAAGTTGTTGAAGGAATGCAATTCGACCGTGGATATATTTCTCCATATTTCATAACTAACTCCGATAAAATGGAAGCAAACTTGGATAATCCTTTAATCTCGATTTATGACAAGAAAATCAGCACTATGAAGGATTTACTTCCAATTTTAGAGCCAGTTGCACAACAAGGAAAACCTCTTTTGATTATTGCAGAAGATATTGATGGTGAAGCACTTGCAACATTAGTAGTTAACCGTATTCGCGGAGCACTTAAAGTTGCTGCTGTCAAAGCTCCTGGATTTGGAGATCGCCGCAAAGAGATGTTAGAAGATATTGCTATCCTTACAGGTGGCGTTGTTATCAGCGAAGAAAAGGGTATGAAATTAGAAAACACAACCCTTGACATGTTAGGCAAAGCTGAAAAAATTACTGTTGATAAAGATAATACAACAATTGTCAACGGTGCAGGCGAAAAAGAACAAATTCAAGCAAGAGTTGCACAAATTCGTAAGCAGATTGAAACAACAACATCTGACTATGACCGCGAAAAACTACAAGAACGTTTGGCTAAATTAGCAGGTGGCGTCGCAGTTCTTTACATTGGTGCGGCTAGTGAAGTAGAGATGAAAGAAGCAAAAGACCGCGTTGACGATGCTCTACACGCAACACGCGCAGCTGTTGAAGAGGGAATTATCCCCGGCGGTGGTGTAGCATATATCAGAGCAATAAAAGAGCTTGAAGGCGTTGTTGGCGATACAACTGACGAAACCACAGGTATTTCAATTGTTCGTCGTGCAATCGAAGAACCTCTACGTCAAATAGTTGCTAATGCAGGCGAAGAGGGTGCAGTAATTGTACAAAAAGTTAAAGAGGGTAAAGACGATTTTGGATACAATGCACGTACAAACGAATACCAAAGCCTATTTAAAGCTGGTGTTATTGACCCAACTAAAGTAGCACGCGTTGCACTTATTAACTCTGCGTCAATAGCAGGAATGTTCTTAACCACAGAATGTGTAATTGCCGATGAGGTAGAAGAAAAACCAGCTATGCCTCCAATGGGCGGCGGAATGGGTGGCGGAATGGATATGATGTAATCCCAGTTCATTATTAAACTTAAATATATCTCAAAAGGGTTGCTCGAAAAAATAACGGGCAACCTTTTTTTCTGACTTGTTACACAAAAAGTGTCGCATTCACTATTTGAATTTGCAATTTATTCAACAGAAATTATTTACACGAAAAACTTTTTATTATAAAATAAAAAGCTTAAATTAAGGGCGGTTGTATATGAGGCATTCTCCGAATACTATCATGTGGCTGAATATATCAACAATTTTTGAAAACTAATTAAAACTAAAAAACATGAAAAAACTACTAATAACCACCCTTTTTCTAATCAGTCTGCAAGCGATAGCACAAGATTTCTGGATGCCATTAGAGCTCCCAAACCCAAATACTGGGTTTCATTGTATAAAGGGTTATGGCAAACATGAACTGCTTGCAGGCACTGGATTAGGTTTGTATAAGACGCTAGATAATGGAGAAACATGGATACTTACAGGTTTTGAGGGTAATGCCTCAATGATAGATGTTAACTACTCAAATGGGGACATTTTTATTGGCAACGCTTCAGGATTGTTTTATTCTAAAGATAGTGGAAACACATGGAGTGGCGAGATCTATCAAGAAGAGTACTATACCATATTACCCAAGTCCATGTTTCTGAGTAGAGAAAACAATATATTTATGGGCTACTGGGGAGGAATTATAAAGACAAACTATACTGGCACCGAAGTTGAGGAAGTTTATGATATAGGATGTCATTGTCCTATAACCTCCTTTACTCAGAATAGCGCAGGGGTTTTATTTGCTGGAACCATAAATTTTTATGAAAGCAATGCTGTCCTCTCCTCTGTTGACGGAGGAAATACGTGGGAAATGTGCTGGCCATGTGGTAATCATATTCAATCACTTGCAATAAACTCGTTAGACCATATCTTTGTGGGTACACGTTATGGTTTTTTGCGGTCAATCGATAACGGGAATACATGGGATATGAAGAAACCAGCAAACGTACAAGCTATAGTAATTGACCCTGACGATCAAATTTTTATAGGTTGTACATATGAATACGGTGGACCTGGGGGCGTATTCTACTCTAACGATCACGGCGACACATGGGAAAATATAAGCCAGGGCTTAACTAGTCTAAGAGTTAAAGAAATGGCTCTTTCTCCTAATGGTTATCTTTTCGTGGTTACCCGAAGTGATGAATACTCTTTATTTAGGACAATAGCCCCAATACCAACCAACATTCAAAGTATTGAAAAAAATAAGCAAATATTGGTTTCCCCAAATCCAGTTAATAATATGCTAACATTCAGTACGGAACAATCATTAGAAGGAAAAACAGCACAGATAAAAATATACAATATTGCAGGAGAAAAAGTTTTAGACAAAGAAATACAACTTACAAGTAATAATAGTTTAGATATATCTTATTTACAATCAGGCACATTTATTTTTCATTTACAATTAAGCAATCAAGTATTTACCAATAAATTTACAAAACTCTAATGTTTTCTTACTAAAAATTGAGTGCTTATAAACAACATACTAGCCAAAGCAATTTTTTTGATATAGAGATAGAGTGGCATGCCACTCTATCTTTTTTGTACGGTGTTGCATTTATTTTTGAGTTTTAATATAAAACATGTAATTTTGTCAGTTATAAAATCATTTTATGAATCGAGAAATATTAAGTGTTAAACAAAGGTTTGGAATTGTTGGAAACAGCCCCGGGATTGACCGTGCTATACAAACTGCACTGCAAGTAGCACCTACCGAAATGTCAGTTCTGATTGTGGGAGAAAGTGGCACAGGAAAAGAGTTTTTTCCAAAAATAATACATCAACACAGTATCCGAAAACACAAACAATATATTGCTGTCAACTGTGGCGCAATACCTGAAGGTACAATCGATTCTGAACTATTTGGACATGAGAAAGGAGCATTTACCGGAGCAATTGATGCGCGAAAAGGGTATTTTGAAGTAGCGGACGGAGGAACTATTTTCCTTGATGAAGTTGGAGAACTTCCAGCACAAACCCAAGTAAGACTTCTACGAATTTTAGAAACAGGCGAATATATACGTGTAGGCTCTTCTAAAGTACAAAAAACAGACACACGTATTGTTGCTGCCACAAACGTAAACCTTGAAAAAGCCGTCCAACAAGGAAAGTTCCGCGAAGACCTTTATTACAGACTTAATACGGTACCCATAAGGCTTCCGGCACTACGAGAAAGGAAGGAAGATATTTTTGCCCTGTTTACATTCTTTGCAAGTGAAACTGCTGACAAATATAAATTTGATCCCATAAGATTGACCCCCGAAGCACTTCATATGATTGAAAACTATCGTTGGCCCGGGAATATCAGACAACTAAAAAACGTTGTGGAGCAAATGTCAATTATTGAAAAGGAGAGACTACTAACTCCCGAAAAGTTAGCTAATTATCTCCCTGAGATAAACACTACAACCTTGCCAACCTTAAGTATACAAGGACGAGAACCTGAATCGCATACCGAACGTGAAATATTGTTCAAAATCCTGTTCGATATGAGGAAAGAGGTTCACGATCTTAGACAAATGGTTTACTCTATGCTTGACGGCAGAGAGCCAATCACAAAACCAACCTATGAGCCACAAGCTGAAATTTTTAATGCTCAAACAAGTAATCTGCCCGCTAAACCCATTGAGACGCCTATATTTCAACCAGCATCCCAGCCAGAGTCAATTATTCCAAAAGATTCGATAATTGAAGACACCTTAGAAGTCGAAGAAGAGTCGCTTTCATTAGTTGACAAGGAGAAAGAGTTGATACAAAAAGCTTTAGACAAACATAACGGTAAGCGTAAGCTTGCCGCTGAAGAGTTAGGAATTTCCGAAAGGACACTCTATAGAAAAATCAAAGAGTATGACATCAAGTAAGTGCTTATTTACTCCAATAATTACTTTTTTGTGTGCTGTTATGTTTTCTGCATGTACAGTAAACTACTCATTTACAGGGGCATCAATACCTATAGAGGCAAAAACTTTTCTTATAAAACCATTCTCAAACATGGCTCCTACTGTAAATCCACAATTGGCGCCACTGTTAAGCGAAAAACTTAATGACCAAATAATGTCTGCCACCTCGTTAATTAGTGCAAGAGTTGATGGCGACATGCAGTTTGAAGGCACCGTTGTTGGATACAGCATCTCGCCTGTCGCATTGCAGGGGGGAGAAGTTACTGTAGCAGCTAAAAACAGGCTTACAATTACGATAAAGGTAAAATTTCAAAACCGATATGAGCCAAAGAACGACTTTGAAACCAATTTCTCACAATATGAAGATTTCGACTCTGGTGTAGATTTGATATCAGTTGAGCAGACGTTAACAGAACAGATTGTCGAAAAGTTAGTAACAGATATATTTAACAAGGCATTCGTTAATTGGTAATCAGTTTATTACAAATATAGGAGCAAAACGCAAATGCAAACAGACCAATTTTTCAGCATTTTACAGAATCCTGACAATATCGAAAACGAATTTGTTTCAGACCTCGATACTGTTTTAGCTGAATATCCTTGGTTTCAGGCGGCACATCTGCTAATGGCTAAAACGTTGCATATACGCCACGATATCAGATTTAAAAACAGGCTTCATCTTGCAGCCACACATCTGCCCGACAGAGAAAAGCTTTACGAAACACTGCACTCTGTGGTAAGCTTATTAAATCAAAAGCAATCGCAATCAATAACAAGCCCTTCACATCCAACTGAAGCAGAGACATTAAAAGTAGAGACCCCTATTGTTGACAACTCCGTTGAAGCACGATTGAAAATTGCTGAAATCGAAGCATTTATAAAGGAGAACGATATGCTCTATTTCGATTTTGAAATTTTGCACACCTTTAAACCCGAAACAGTTAAAATTAGAAGCATTAACCCAATCGCAGAGCTTGAAAAAATGCCCCCGAAAAAAGTAGAAACAATCGACAAAAGTGAAAAACTCTCACAAAAAGAGCAGCAACTATCTTTAATCGATAAGTTTATAAAAGAACAGCCGAGAATAACCCCCAAACCGGTATCTGAACAGACCCCACAAATAGACATAAGCAAGGATTCCGTAACCGAAAAACATGAGTTTTTAACCGAGGCTTTAGCCAACATTTACATAAAACAGGGATTATTTGACAAAGCAATTGCAATTTATTCAAAATTAAGTTTGAAATATCCCGAAAAAAGTAGTTACTTTGCAATCCAGATTGAAAAAGTAAAACAGTCTATTAATAAAAAACAATAAAAGCATACTATTATGTACATTTTCGTAACCATACTTATTTTTATAGTTTGTATCCTACTAATTCTTATCGTGTTAGTACAGAACTCAAAAGGTGGAGGTTTAGCAGCAAACTTTACAGGCAACACTCAAACTATGGGCGTTCGCAAGACAGCCGATTTTCTTGAAAAGGCAACATGGACATTAGCAGGAATTTTCTTTGTTCTTTGTATTCTGTCAGTTGCTTCAATTCCAAAAACTGAGACAGAGTACAAATCAGCAATAGAAGATAAAGTACAAAATATTCAAACAACAAATCCAACTACACAGCCTACACTACCTGTACCAACAGAAAACAAGGATAATCCAAATTAGTTAGTTGAATATAATCAAGCATATAGCTGCCCAAAAGGCAGCTTTTTTTGTCAAAAAAATTAAGAGGTAATGACATATTTCAACTTTTGTCTTTCCAAATAACAGAATTTTAGCCAACTAATCCTCGACTACACATTGTTAATTGCTAATTGCAATTGTGAATTTCTTGTTGAAAACTCGTTTTCGAGAAACCTTCAATTATCGCTATCTTTGCACGGTATAATAATTTTCCTTATATTACAATATGACAGTCCCACAATACTCCGAAGATAGCATTAAAACGCTCGAATGGAACGAACATATCCGAAAACGTCCAGGTATGTATATCGGGAAGCTCGGTGACGGAACATCATACGACGATGGCATATACGTACTTATCAAAGAGGTCATCGACAACTCTATTGACGAATTTATGATGGGCTATGGCAAAACTATCGAAGTAGATATTAATGAAAACAGCGTTCGTGTTCGCGATTATGGACGAGGAATCCCCATCGGGAAACTTGTTGAAGTCTCCTCTAAAATGAACACAGGGGCAAAATACGATAGCTCGGTTTTTCAAAAGTCGGTTGGATTAAACGGAGTTGGTATCAAAGCAGTAAACGCACTTTCAACACAATTTGAGCTTACATCGTTCCGCGAAGGAGAGAAACGACATATTACCTATAGCGCAGGAGAGTTAACTTCTGATAGCGACATACAAGCAAGTAAAGATAAAAACGGCACCGAAGTTCTGTTTGTTGCCGACAACTCCCTCTTTAAAAACTATAGTTATAACTACGAGCATGTTGAAGCGTTACTACGAAACTACGCTTATTTAAATACAGGACTTACCTTGATATTCAACGGCACAAAGATCCAATCAAAAAATGGATTAGCCGATTTACTTGAAGAGAACATAAGCGAAGAAACTATTTATCCGATTATACACTTTAAGGGTAAAGATATAGAGCTTGCTTTAACCCACGTTCGTCAATATGGCGAAGATTATCATACCTTTGTAAATGGTCAAAATACCGTTCAAGGTGGAACACATCTTTTAGCTTTGCGTGAAGGGTTGGTAAAAACTATACGCGAGTTTTATAATAAAGATTACGATGCTAGCGATATCCGCCAAGGTATTGTAGCTGCTTTATCCATTCGCGTGCAAGAACCTATGTTTGAATCACAAACAAAAACCAAGCTTGGTTCAAAAGATATTGGTCCAGACGGTCCTTCGGTAAGAAACTTTGTTATAGATTTTGTAAAAGAAAATCTCGATAACTATTTGCATAAAAATCCTGAGGTTGCAGAAGAGCTGCAACAAAAAATACTCGGAGCAGAGCGCGAGCGTAAAGCAATGCAATCGATACGAAAGATAGCGCGAGAGAGAGCAAAAAAAGCTAGCCTAAATAACCGTAAACTACGTGATTGCCGTATCCACTACGGAGATAAAGACCCACTTAATGAAAAAACATCTATTTTCATTACCGAGGGCGATTCGGCAAGCGGATCAATTACAAAATCACGTGATGTTAACACTCAAGCTGTATTCAGCTTAAAAGGGAAACCGCTCAACACTTACGGCTTAACAAAAAAGATTGTTTACGAAAACGAAGAATTTAACCTTTTGCAATCGGCGCTTAACATAGAAGACTCGATAGATGACCTTAGATACAATAAGGTCATTATCGCCACAGATGCTGATGTTGACGGAATGCACATACGCCTACTACTTATTACCTTTTTCTTACAGTTTTTCCCCGATTTAATTCGGAATGGACACCTTTATATCCTGCAAACTCCCCTGTTCAGAGTCAGAAACAAACAGAAAACCATCTATTGTTACAACGACGAAGAGCGTCAGCGCGCAATTGCGGAATTGAAAGGAAAGCCAGAAATAACTCGCTTTAAAGGCCTTGGAGAGATATCTCCTGACGAATTTCGTGCCTTTATTGGAGACGATATCAAACTTGAACCGGTAACTATTAAAAAAGGCGACAAAATATCAGAACTGCTATCATTTTATATGGGGAAAAACACGCCTGACAGACAAGATTTTATTGTCGAAAACCTTCGAATTGAAGAAGATCTTCCTGAAGCAATATAATTTACAACTAAATTTTAATCTAAAGCATCAAGAATGTACGACGAAACCACTCAATATCTTGAAGATCCCGACTCAGAAAATCCCAACAAACCAACAGATTCGGTCGAACAAGATAAAACAACCAAGCTTACCGGCATGTATCAAAACTGGTTTTTGGATTATGCGTCGTATGTTATATTAGAGAGAGCTGTCCCATACTTAAACGATGGTCTAAAGCCCGTACAAAGGCGTATCTTACACGCCATGCGCCGTATGGAAGACGGCAGATACAACAAGGTCGCCAATATTATCGGGTCAACAATGCAGTTCCACCCTCACGGCGATGCCTCAATCGGTGACGCTTTGGTAACATTAGGGCAAAAAGAGCTACTAATTGACACACAAGGAAACTGGGGAAATATATTAACCGGTGATAGTGCGGCGGCACCTCGATATATAGAAGCTAGACTGAGTAAATTTGCACTTGACGTAGTTTTTAATCCCAAAACTACCGAGTGGAAACTATCTTATGATGGACGAAATGAAGAACCCATAACGCTTCCCGTTAAATTCCCATTGCTCTTAGAACAAGGTGTTGAAGGAATTGCAGTTGGCTTGGCATCGAAAATATTACCACATAACTTTAACGAACTGATAGATGCTAGTATAAAATATCTTAAAAATCAACCCTTTGAGCTATATCCAGATTTTTCAACAGGAGGTTTAATTGACGTATCAAAATACAACGATGGTTTAAGAGGCGGAACAGTTAAAGTAAGAGCAAAAATTGTAAAAGAGGATAACAGAACATTAAAAATAACTGAAATACCTTTTGGTGCCACCTCCGGCTCAATCATCGACTCAATTGTAAAAGCAAATGACAGTGGTAAAATTCGCATTAGAAAGGTTGACGACAATACAGCCGATAAAATCGAGATTTTAGTACATCTCACATCAGGAACCTCGCCAGACCAAACAATTGATGCACTGTACGCCTTTACCACATGCGAAAGCAGTATATCACCAAACTCGTGTGTTATATTCGACAACAAACCCCATTTTTTACCTGTAAGCGAGATACTTAAATACTCCGCCGACAGAACCCTAAACCTGCTGAAAGCAGAATTGGAAATACGGTTAGCAGAACTAAACGAGGATTGGCACCTGTCATCATTAGAAAAAATATTCTTCGAAGAACGTATTTACAGACTTTTGGAAAAAGATACTGATACCTGGGAGCAAGTAATTGAGGCTATCGACAGAGGTTTTGACCCGTTTCGTAATAGACTTAAACGTGAAATCACACACGACGATTTGCTTAAACTAACCGAAAAACCTGTCAGAAAAATATCGAAATTCGATATAAAAAAGGCTGACGAGCATATAAAAGACGTTGAGGTAGAAATCGATGAGGTGGAAAACAATTTAGTTCATATTGTTCCTTATACAATCCGTTGGTTTGAACAGATTGCAAAAAAATATGGCAAAGGACGCGAACGTAAAACCGAAATACGCAACTTTGAAACCATTGAAGCCACCGAGGTTGTTGCAAACAACGAAAAACTATACTGTAACTACAAAGAGGGCTTTATTGGAACAGGGTTAAAGAAAGACGAATATGTCTGCGATTGCTCTGATATTGACGACATTATTGCATTTTGCGCCGACGGCACATATAAAGTTGTTAAAGTTGATTCAAAAGTATTTATCGGAAAAGATATTATTCACGTTGATGTTTGGCGCAAAAGCGACAGCCGAACAACATACAACGCCATTTACCGCAATGGAATGGGAGGGACGTACTACGTTAAACGCTTTAATGTACGTAGTGTTAGCAGAAATACAGAGTATGATGTAACTATGGGCAAAAAAGGCTCTAAAATCTTGTATTTCACTGCAAATCCCAATGGAGAAGCCGAGGTGGTTAAAGTCTTTTTAAAACCAAAGTTAAAACTTAAAAAACTATCGTTCGAATTCGATTTTAGCACCCTTAGCATAAAAGGACGACAGGCAAGAGGAAATATCTTATCGAAAAATGAGATACATAAAATCCAACTTCAAGAAAAAGGAATATCAACATTAGGCGGACTTAAAACTTGGTTCGACCCTGCTGTAATGCGCTTAAACAACGATGGTAACGGCAACTATCTTGGAGAATTTAAGGGCGAAGACCGAATTATTGTTTTTTACAAAAACGGAAAATATATAACTACAAGCTTCGAACTCACAAATCGCTACGAAGACAATATCTGTTTGATTGAGAAATTCTCGCCAGATAAAATTTACTCATGTGTGTTTTACGATGCCGAGCTATCACTCTTTTATTTAAAACGTTTCTCTGCTGAATCCATAAACAAACCATCCTCTATTGTTGGCGAGCATGAGGATTCATATATTGTAATTATCAGCAGCCATCCACAAGCCGAGTTTAACATTAAATTTGGAGGAGATCATAAACATCGTCCGGACGAACAAGTGATTGCCGAAGAATTTATTGCTGTTAAGAGCGATAAAGCCAAAGGGAAGCGACTTTCAAACTACAAGATTGCCAAAATTACCGAAATTTCTGCACTTCTTCCGGAAATAGAAGATGAAGCTGATGATAACAGTGAAAATGGAGAAGATTCTGACAGTGGCGAGCCAATTCAATTAACTCTTGATTTATAATGTCGAGGGTTTATTTGATAGGATTTATGGGTACAGGTAAAACTTCCGTGGGTAAACGACTTGCCCGCAAAATGCGATGGTCGTTTGTCGATACCGATAATATCATAGAAAAGGAGTTAGGAATAACTGTTCAGGAAGTGTTTGACCAACTTGGCGAAGAGTGGTTTCGTGAATATGAACAAAAAGTTATTATCAAAACAACATCGTTTCAGAATACGGTTATTTCAACAGGAGGTGGAACACCATGTTTTTACAACAACATGGATACCATTATT
>DAOSIN010000033.1:0-10650 GCA_035366675.1 Salinivirgaceae bacterium
TGAGTATCAATAGATTGTGTGTTAGATTTGCAACAGCTAACAAGAAAAAAATAGAGTTGTTTTATGTTTTTGGAAGGTAGGGGGAGATTTAGAGAAAAGTTGCTGTTTTTTGCATAGATAATTGGAGAAAAATCGATTATCTATGCAAAAAATAACTATATTTGCAATATTAAATGCAATTATTCTATGATTTCATTACGCAGTTTTGGCAATATTCCCATTGACTACACTTCTTTGCGAAGTGTTTATCCAGAGTATAAGTCTTTAAATGATAAAGTTTTTGATTTAGAAAAACAAGGAACAATTATTCGCCTAAAGAGAGGAATGTACGTTGTCTCTCCTCAAATTACAAAGAAAACCATATCAGTCGAATTAATTGCCAATCATCTTTACGGACCCTCTTACGTGTCAATGGAAAGTGCTTTACGGTTTTACGGATTAATACCGGAAAGAGTATTTAATACTGCTTCGATGACCCTAAAAAGAGGTAGAATTTTTAATAACCAATTTGGACAGTTTAACTATATATTCTGTCCGGAGGATTACTACTCTATCGGCATTTTGCAAGTTGTTAGGGATGATTACGCTTTTCTTATTGCTTCGCCTGAAAAGGCGTTATGTGACCTGATTCTCTATACTCCGAAACTACAACTGCGTTCTATAAGATCGCTTCAAACTTTTTTAGATGAGGATATTCGGTTAGATATAGATGGGTTTTACAAAATGGAGGTGTCCATATTTGAAGAGTGTGTCAAGGTGGGCAGAAAAAAAACTGAAATTGCAAACATCATAAAACTATTGAAAAAATGAGTCTATTCGATCAAATGTTGGCACGGTATAATGTGCAGGAATACGGAATTAAGAATGCTACGTATGAGGTTATGCAGGAGATAATTCTTGCGGGACTTTATCGAGGTGGTTTTTTCAATAAAGCGGCATTTTATGGTGGTACTTGCTTGCGTGTTTTTCACGGAATGAAGCGGTTCTCTGAAGATATGGATTTTTCGTTAATTGCACCCGATGTGGACTTTCGGTTTGAAGATTATTTTCCTGCAATAATTAACGAATTTAACGCTGTAGGTAAAGATGTTGTGATTTCAAAGAGAGATAAAAAAACGTTTGGGCGGATAGAGTCCGCATTTTTAAAAGAGAATACGGCAGCGTATGATTTGAAATTTCAAACTGAAAAGTCAGTTAAAATTAAGATTGAAGTCGATATTGACCCACCAATGAAGTTTGAAACAGAACAAAAATTATTGCTACTACCTTTTTCGTTTATGACACGTTGTTTTGTTTTGTCGGACTTGTTTGCAGGAAAAATGCACGCCATGGTTTTCAGAAAATGGAAACAACGAGTAAAAGGGCGCGATTGGTATGATTTTGAATGGTATGTACGGAATGGAGTCGAATTGAATTTCAATCATTTACAAGAGCGTATAAGGCAGTTTAATGGTGTAGAAATGGACAAAGCGCAATTTTTAGATGAATTGAAAGAACGTCTTGCCAATACCGACATCGATACGGTAAAGCGTGATGTGTTGCCATTTATACAAAATCACAGCGAGTTGGAAATATGGTCGAATGACTACTTTTTACAATTATCTGATATGATGAAATTTAAGTAATAGCGATTGTGTTTCACGCACTTATACCGATTGGACATACACTATAGTCCAAACCTCGCTATCGCTCTTTTGGACTATGTGTCTGTAACATCGGTATTTACAATTGTAAAATTTTAAAAAGATTGGACTATTATAAAATTACAATTGGTATTACGTGGTTTTAGTCTATCTCTTTCGATTAAAAAAGATAAAATCAAATTATCGTCTAAAACAGCGATAATTTAATATATCGTTAATTTTTACGATAATAAAGTTAAAACGAGAAACTTCGATTTTCAATAAATCCGAAATCCGAAATCCAACTACCCCCTAATAATCTCAACCCTATTATCCCTACACAGTTTCAATATTTTCGAAGATTTTCCTCGTTTTTGTGTACGTCCGTTTTCTACTACGTAGTCAACCGAACTTAATATTTCCGGGCTTATCTCTGAAAATGTTGTTGGGGCAGGGAGTCCGCTTTTGTTTGCAGATGTAGATACTATCGGTCTGTTTAGCTTGCGGATAAGTGGAGTGCAAAAGTTGTGATTTACGATTCTTATTCCTATTGAGCCGTCTGGTGCGGGCAGGTTTGAAGCTATCTCTACAGCTCCCTCCAAAATAATTGTAAGAGGTTCGGTAGCGTATTCAAAAAGTTGCACGGCAACATTGGGCATATTGTCAACGTAGCGTTTAGCCATATCAATACTGTCAACCAATATCAACATGCTTTTTGTGGTGTCGCGCCCTTTAATGGAGAAAAGTTTCTCTACAGCTTTACTGTTGGTGGCATCGCAACCAATGCCCCATATAGTGTCGGTTGGATAGCAAATTGTTCCGCCCTTTTTTAGTAGTTCGCAGACTTTTTCAATTTCTTGCTTGATGTTTATATTGTTCACTTATTGTATAATTTCGGATTTTTAATTTCAATCGTGTTTGTGTCGTCCTACGGGGGAGAGTTAGTAGAGACGCCATAGTATGACGTCTCTACAGTACTAACTATATGGCTACGTCGTGATTTCTTAATGCTTGATTTAGCGAGGTTTTTTTATCAGTCGATTCGGTTCGTTTGCCGATAATTAGTGCACAGGGCACCTGATATTTTCCTGCGGGGAACTGCTTTTCTCTTGTCCCCGGGATTACTACCGAATATGGTGGCACATATCCCCGATATTCAACTGGTTCGCTACCGCTAACATCTATAATGAGTGTGGACTGTGTTATAACAACATTCGCTCCCAAAACGGCATCGTTTCCGATATGTGCGCTCTCAACAACAATACATCGGCTACCTAAGAAGCAGTTGTCTTCGATAATTACAGGCGATGCTTGCACAGGCTCCAACACTCCGCCAATGCCGACGCCACCGCTTAAATGGACGTTCTTGCCAATCTGGGCGCAACTCCCAACAGTTGCCCATGTATCAACCATGGTTCCGCTATCAACATAAGCCCCGATATTGACATACGAGGGCATCATTATTACATCTTTTGCCAAATATGAGCCGTATCGGGCAATTGCGTGTGGCACGACTCTAACGCCAAGGTCGGAAAACCCCTTTTTTAGAGGAATTTTATCATGAAATTCGAACGGTCCAACTTCAATTGTTTCCATTTGTTTAATGGGAAAGTACATAAGTACTGCCATTTTTACCCATTGGTTTACTTTCCAGCCATCGGATGTTTTCTCAGATACCCTTATCTCGCCTTTGTCCAAGAGTTTTATAGTCGATTCAATTGCGTTAATAACTTCTTTCTGTTTTAGCATTGAACGGTCGTTCCATGCTTGTGTGATAATAGTTTCGAAACTCATTTACATAAAATTCAGTTGGGTTTAAAATTTATCTTTTACTTTTCAGATATTCGTCAATTGTTTTTGCGGTTGTTTTACCTGCACCCATTGCGAGAATAACCGTAGCCGCTCCTGTAACAACATCGCCACCTGCAAATACGCCCTCTAAGCTTGTTTGTCCGTATTCATCGGCAATTATACGAAATCTTTTATCGACCTCTAATCCTTTGGTTGTTGAGGCAAGAAGTGGGTTGGGGGAGGTTCCTAACGACATTATAACTGTATCGCACTCTAAATCAAACTCTGAGCCTTTTATCTCTATCGGTCGGCGACGTCCCGATTCGTCTGGTTCGCCAAGCTCCATTCTTATGCAACGCATTGCTCTGACCCAGCCGCGTTCATCTCCGAGTATTTCGGTTGGATTGGTTAGTAAAAAGAACTTAATACCCTCTTCTTTAGCATGTTCAATTTCTTCGCGGCGGGCGGGTAGCTCCTGGTCGCTTCGGCGATAAACTATATATACTTCAGAGCCAAGTCTGATGGCTGTCCGCGCAGCATCCATAGCAACATTGCCTCCGCCCACTACAGCGACCTTTTCTCCTACGCGAATAGGGGTTTGGTAATTTTTATGGAATGCTTTCATAAGGTTGTTTCTGGTTAGAAACTCGTTGGCAGAGAGCACTCCGTTAAGATTTTCGCCCGGGATATTCATAAAGTTTGGCAATCCTGCGCCAGAGCCAATAAAAATTGCATCGTAGCCCTCCTGATTTCTCAACTGGTCGATAGTTACTGCCTTCCCTACAATAGTATTGGTTTCAATCTCGACACCTAACTGTTTTAATGCGTCTATTTCAGGCTTTACAACTGTATCTTTGGGTAGTCTGAATTCGGGGATACCGTATTCCAAAACTCCTCCTGCTTTGTGAAAACCTTCGAAAATCTTCACTTTGTAGCCCATTTGTGCAAGCTCGGCGGCACACGTTAAGCCTGCGGGACCTGAGCCAACAATTGCAACTTTCTGTTTTTTCTTTTCGGTTGGAATATTTTTTGGAATAGCGTTGTTTTCGCGTGCCCAGTCGCCGATAAATCTTTCCAATCGCCCAATAGCAACGGGTTCGCCTTTAATGCCCAATACACAAACCTCTTCGCATTGTGTCTCTTGTGGACAGACACGTCCGCATACCGATGGAAGCATTGTACTTGCGTAAAGTACTTCGGCGGCTTTCTTAAAATCACGCGTTTTAATATGTTTAATAAATCCCGGAATATTAATACTAACAGGGCATTGCGTAATACATCGCGGATTTTTACATTCAATACAGCGTGATGCTTCGGCAACGGCTTCCTCTTCGTTATATCCAAAAGTAACTTCAGCAAAATTTTTGCGTCTCTCCGCAGGATTTTGTTCGCGCATGGCAACTCTGCGCTTTTGTATGATTTCGGTATCGTGATGTACGCTCCCCGATACAAAAGCCTCATTACCACGTTTATATGTGTTTGCTCGCTCCTCTGTTCTATACATCGTTTGACGGCGCATTGCCTCGTCGAAATTGACAAGGTGTGCGTTAAATTCAGGACCATCATAACATGCAAATTTGGTTTTGTTGTCAACTGAAACCCTGCATGCTCCGCACATTCCGGCACCGCAAACCATTAAAGTATTTAAAGAGACTATAGTTGGGATATTTAGTTGCTTAGTATATTCCGAAACTGATTTCATCATAATCATAGGACCTATTGCAACTATTTTATCGTATTTGTTGCCTCTGTTCACAATCAAATCTTCAATCAGGGCTGTGGCATTACCTTTAAATCCTTTAGTTCCGTTGTCTGTTGCGATGTACAGGTTTTTTGAAATTGGCTTGAACTCCTGTTCCATAATGACCATCTCGGCATTGCGGGCAGCGAGAATAACATCAACCTGAACATTGTGTTCGTGCAACCATTTAACTTGCGGATAAACGGGTGCAGCTCCCACGCCACCGCCTACAAAAAGCATCTTTTTATCTTTGTAGTGTTCAATTGGTTCGTTAACAAAATCGGCAGGACGTCCGAGAGGACCTGCAAAATCTGAAAAAGCTTCGCCGACTTTCAGGTCAGCCATGGTTTGGGTAGATATCCCAACGATTTGAAAAACAATTGTTATTGTCCCTTTTTGGGGATTGTAATCGCATATTGTTAATGGAATACGTTCGCCGTATTTATCGGTCATTGCCATTAAAAACTGTCCGGGTTTGGCTGATGATGCCATACGAGGTGCGTGCACGTCCATTCTTAA
Source organism: Salinivirgaceae bacterium (assembly GCA_035366675.1). GTDB lineage: Bacteria > Bacteroidota > Bacteroidia > Bacteroidales > Salinivirgaceae > JAAYQU01. The sequence continues at coordinate 5,674 of DAOSIN010000033.1, forward strand.
AATATTGGGTGCTAATTGCTGTTTGCTAAGTATTGTATACATAGGGAAGTTAAAATGGGTTTTCTTTTTTATTAGATTAGATACGAGTTACAGCCTATTTTTGGAGTGTCGTTTTATATCCTTTATCTTTAATTGTAAAGAGGTTTTTCCTCTGTATTCGTTCTCTTCAATTGTGAAACATATATCCACTGGATGTTTATTTGCAATTGTGTGCCAATGTTGTGATTGATTAAATGCAATTGCAGGGAATTGCATTTGCTGATTGTCTCTGTCGTTTACAATCAAACGTAAATGTGCGCCTGTCTTTCCAACGCATTGACCGGTAGCAGAGACATTTTTTGCAACAAAAACCGGTGCCATATTGCCGGGACCAAAAGGTTTAAATCTTTTTAACTGCTCCCAAAGTCGGGGAACAATTTGCGAAATCTGCAAATAGGAGTCGCAATGAACCTTTTGAACAATATGTTCGGGTAAAATTGTATTGGCAACAACCTTTTCGAATTGCTCTATAAACTGCGGCAAATTCTCTTCGAGCATCGATAATCCTGCTGCGTACATATGTCCGCCGTAATTTTCCAACAGGTCTGAACAATCGGCAATAGCTTCGTAAATATTAAATCCCGTTACCGAGCGGGCAGAGCCGGTTATCAAACCGTTACTTCGTGTGAATATAATAGTTGGCTTATGAAACTGCTCAACTAATCTCGAAGCAACAATTCCAATTACCCCTTTGTGCCAATGTGGATTAAACAGCACTATTGAACGGCGTTTTGTTTTCCATGGCGACAGACTAAACTGGTCGATAGCTTCAAGCGTGATTTCTCTATCAATCTCTTTTCGGGTCTGATTGTCGGCATCAATTCGTTTGCTAATCTCTCTGGCAGTGTCTAAATTCTCACATACAAGAAGATCTACGGACATCTGTCCGGAGTCAATTCTTCCTGTAGCATTGATTCTTGGTCCGATTTTAAAGACTATATCAGAAATATCTATTTTGCCAGATGGAATTTCGGCAACCTCTGTAATAGCCCGAAAGCCAATAGCAGGGTCGGTATTAAGTTTCTCTAATCCGTAATAGGCTAATATGCGGTTTTCGCCGGTAATGGGAACAATATCGCTTGCGATACTAACTGCCACAAAATCGAGATATTTAAATACATGTTTCTCCTCAATGCCCACTGTTGCTGCATAGGCTTGCATAAGTTTAAAACCAACTCCACAGCCCGATAGCTCTTTGTATGGATAGTTGCAGTCACTCCTTTTTGGATCTAAAACGGCTACTGCTTTGGGTATCTCATCGCCCGGGTTATGGTGGTCACAAATAATAAAATCGACACCTTTTTCGGTGGCATATCTCATTTTTTCAACAGCCTTAATTCCGCAGTCTAAAGCAACAACTAACTTAACCCCGGATTCAGAAGCGTGGTCGATACCTTTTATCGAGATACCGTATCCCTCGCTGTATCGGTCGGGTATATAGTAGGAGATGTTTTTATACCAATTTTTGAAAAAACTGTAAACCATTGCTACTGAGGAGGTTCCGTCAACGTCGTAGTCTCCGTATATCAGTATCTTTTCGTTATTTTTAATTGCGTAAATAATTCTTTCGACCGCTCTGTCCATATCTGTCATAAGAAAAGGGTCGTGAAGATTAGCTATATCGGGGCAAAAAAACTCTCTTGCCAAATCAAACGAGTCAATTCCCCGGTTGATTAATATATTTGCCAAAACCTCTTCGAGGTTTGTTTGAGCCGACAGTGATTTTACAAGTTCCGGATCTGCTGACGAATCTATTTCCCAAATTTTCTCTTCCATTTTCTTTCGATTTATGCAGATTCTTTTGATTTTAACGTAATTACAATTGGTACAACGTTACAGGCTCAATGTTTTAACTATCCGAAAAGCCTAAGTTTTTTAACTTGTAAAGTTAACTAAAAATGTGGGAATAAAAAAACGGTTTTCACACCCATTTTATTTAAAATGGTTCAAAATAGTGTTTATAAGTACTTTAGGTATGTGGTAATTTTGCACCGCAAGCGTGAAAATCGATTTTTGATTTTGTTTGATGGTTTAGGGGGCTAATACAGCCTCGAAAGTACAATTGAAGGGAATTGTTGTTACTATTGCTTTTGTTTGTTGGCTTTCCTTTTTCGTTCTTGTCTTTATGCAGCAAATTTACAATTGTTATAGTTTTTTCAAATTTATAACTACTTTTGATACGAGCTGTGCCGCTAGAGTACGCACTGTTCCGACAATTACCATATACCGCGTGTTATCGTTTGATGGCTATAAAAACACTTTTTCAAAATCATTAATTGTCTCTTGAATTATTTCTTCAGCTTTTGCAATTAAATCTTCATATTTTTTGTATTGTTGCTTATATTTTTCGGCATTTTTATTTTGTTCGGTCATATCTTTTGGAACAGGAATTAATATACTGCCCATATCTTTAGGATAAAGATGAGATGTTTGTCCTCGTTTCTCTCTATTAATTAAAAGAAAATAGTTCTTAGTGTTTAATAACTGAAGCAAATAATACGGATTAATTTTAGTTTGGTCTGCTCTTATGTTTATTAATTCTCCAACAAATGCTATATCTTCATCTTTTAAATCTTCTGGTATTTCAACAATACACGGATTCTTACCTAAATATTCAGCTTGGTGTGCTGATGAAAGTATTAAAATGTCTCCATCTTGAATTTTTTTTGATGATACCGCTTCTGGTTTTACATTTTCAACAAGATTAAGATTGACTTTTCCTTTTTTCAAACTAGCTACTTTTACAATTTTTGGATCTGAAATACTTTCAGAATAATCATCTTTAGCAGGTGTACTTCCATTATAAATTTCGGTACATACCTTATCTAATCTTAATAAAGGATGTTTCGATTTCTTAATTTCACTGATTATATCTTCAAACATAGGAGAATAGTAATATGAATCAAGCCTATTGTTATTCAATTTGCTAATTGGCTTTATATAAATATTACTTTCGTAAAAATTTTTACCTTTTAAAAATTGCTGATATTTTTTTGAAATTTCATGTAATTCATTTTTATCTTTCCGTCCTGTAGCATCATATCCTACCTTGTTAATTATTGCACAGAATACTTCATTGTCAAGTTTTTCTTCCGATAAACTTCGCTTACGAAGAAGCAATATAGAAGATTTCAAACCTGCACCGTAATGGGCAAAGGTTACTTGTGGCAATGAAAAAATACCTTTTATTTCAAATTTATTTGAAAGGAAAGTTCTAACATATTTTAAAGTTGTGTTAGTTAATATTCCATCTGGTAATATTATTGCAATTTGTCCAGTGCCTTCTTTTAAAAACTCCCAACACCTTTCAATAAATAGAATCTCTGTTTTTTGCGAACTACGAGTTTGTCCTTGGTTATTTTTTCCAAATTCAAAACTACTTAAATATGGATTTTCATCTTTTTTAATAGATGCACCAAAAGGAGGATTTGTAATAATTAAATCGAAACTATTTTTAACGAATTTTTGATTTATTTTTTGAATTTTGGTAAAGTCTTCTAAAGCATCAATACAAATAACATTGGTGTGACCATCATCATGGATAATCATATTCATTTTTGCTACTCTTGCAATTCTTTCATTAACCTCAATTCCAAAAAGATTATCCTTTGCAAAATCATGCCAATATTTGAAATGGTCTGCTGTTCCTTCGTCATAATAATCGTTCGCAACAGCTCTAATATGATCTAATGCATGTAATAAAAAACCACCGCTGCCACAAGCAGGGTCTAGTACTTTTGATGTATTGTTTATATTACAGATGCTTAATATAAAACTTACAATCTCTCTTGGTGTGAAGTATTGACCTTGTTTGCCTTTAAAAAAATCTTCCATAAATCTTTCAAACGCAACACCTTTTGTATCTAAATCAGTCTTTGATAAATTAATGCTTTGAAGGTGGTTAACTACTGTTAGTAATTTATTAGGTAGGCTTTGAATGCTATCAGTAAATACTTCTGGGTCAATTTCTTTGGCGTTCTCATATAATTGATTTATGCGATTATGAACAGAAATTGCTGTTTCATGTGTTTTTATTTGAAAATCATATGGTTCGCCTTTTCTTCTAGCGATTTGTTCATCTCTAATTTTAACAAATATTATTTTGCTAAGTTCATCAAAAGCATCAATTGGTGCCATTTTACCACCATCCCACAATGTATTATTACATTTTTCCAATATCCGAATTAAATCTTCTTTATTTACAGGTTTAATATCCCAATTTTCATCACCTTTTTTAAATCTAAATTCTTGAACTTTACCATAATTAATTGGTATGTCAGCGATAATATTTTTGTCTCTTTCATTTGCTGGAAAATTTTTAACATCAAAAAATCTTCTCGTATTTCCTGCAACAACTCCATTAAATGCTCCTCTTATTGAATTTGCATTTCCAAATGCTTGCTCAATTGCCTGTTCAAATTCAGCATCAGATATACCATCTTTCTTGCATTCAATAACTATATACGGTTTCTTTTGTTCAATATCTTCATAAATAACAATGTCTGCTAAATCGCTTGGGGTTCTTCTTGGTACTATAACTTCTAGATTTATTTTTCTTGGGTCATATTGATATTTTTCAATTAATTCTACATAATAGTTAACCCTTACTTGTTCTTCAGGGTCAGTGTATTTATATGTTTTATTGCAATGAACATATTTTACTTTTTTGTCTGAATCAAGTAATTCAATATACCCCTTTTTTGTACCAATTTCAACATAGTTATTAATCATAATATTCACTTTTCAGATTTAAGTTTAAAATTAATTCTTTTTTTGAACGTCAGTAAGAAAACAGCTCTTTTGCAAGCTGAAGCACCGGCTTGTATGTTGGGGCTTGCAAATGTGCAGTTTTGTGCGTGGGCAATTTTCATTTTTCAATTGTCTTTATGCTGTAAAAATTTCATTGTCATTGTGTCGTTGTCTTTTTTCGGCTTGCTT
>DAOSIN010000034.1:0-10625 GCA_035366675.1 Salinivirgaceae bacterium
GCTGGATACCGCAGATTACAATGAATCTCGGCTTTATAATAAACACACTTGGGAAGATAGCCGTAATAATTGGTTTATTTATGGCAACTTCTTTTGCGTGGGTTGTTTATTATGGTGAGTATCACATGGTTGAGTCCCTTCTGATTTCGTCACTATTGCCAATCGTTCTGGGAGTTGTTATGGTGTTGTTTACACGCCATCGCAAAAAGAGCATAAATATGCCCGATAGATATTTAATAGTATCGGTAGCATGGCTATATATCGGAGTAATAGGAGCTTTACCTTTTTTTATTTCAGGTTATATTCCAAATTTTATTGATGCCTTTTTTGAGTCTGTTTCGGGATTTACCACAACAGGTTGTACGATATTAACAGATATTGAAGCATTACCATACTCACTGCTTTTTTGGCGAAGCTTGACACACTGGATTGGTGGAATGGGAATTATAGTATTAGTAATTGCAGTATTCCCAATGTTTAAAGTGTCTGGTTATCAAATATTTTCACTCGAAGCATCAGGTTTGTTAAACCAAAAGCTAAAGCCACGTACAACTGATATTGCTAAGTTATTGTGGATTATATACATATCTATTACAGCTATTCTTGTTGTGCTGTTGTTAATAGGTGGCATGAACTTGTTTGAAAGCCTATGTCACGCCTTCGGAACACTTGGAACGGGCGGTTTTTCAACTAAAAACGCAAGTATTACAAACTATTCGAGCTTTATTCAATACACAATTGCGACATTTATGGTGCTGTCGGGTGCTAACTTCACTCTTTATTACTCTCTGATTAAAGGCGATTTTAAACGTATTTTTAACAACTCGGAATTAAAATTTTATTTATTGATAATAGGTTTTGTAACACTGACAATAACCCTTGTTCTGTTTTTTAAAAACAATTTGGGATTAGAAAGCTCTTTTCGACATTCGTTTTTTCAAGTTGCATCAATAATCACCACAACTGGCTATGCAACAGCCGATTACCTGCAATGGCCCACACAAGCGTGGATTCTTTTGTTCTTACTTCTTTTCGTGGGAGGCTGTGTAGGCTCTACATCAGGCGGGATAAAAGTAATACGACATTTGGTTGTGTTAAAATATTTAAGAAAGCACGTATCTAACTTGATTCATCCAAATGCGTTGGTTTCGGTAAAAATCAACAAAAAAACAGTACACGATCACCAGGCACAAGCGGTTATTATGTTTATAATGCTTTACCTTACTATTTTTGCGGCAGGGTATGTAATTATGTCAATTTTAGGGTTAGATATGCAAACATCATTAGGCTCTGTTGCAGCATGTTTGGGTTGTGTCGGACCCGGAATAGGCACGGTTGGACCCGCTGCTAACTTTTTTCATATACCCGAATTTGGAAAGATTACCCTAAGTATCCTTATGATTGTAGGCAGACTTGAACTGTTTACGTTTATGATTATTTTAATGCCAAGCTTCTGGAGGAGCAATTAGCAATGAACAATTAACAATGTAAAAAAGGTAACTGACTTAATTTATTCCGATTAAATCAATTACCTTTTCAAGCAATAACCCAACTTTGAGTTTTATTTCAAATTGTCTTCTGTTTTCTTAATAAACCATTGTATTACATACAAACTCCCCAAAATGAGTATGGGCCACAACAGTAGGTTTATTATTTCAGGTAAATATGTCATAATGATAATGTTAAGTGTTAGTATAATTCTGCTTCGTTATTTATCTCCTCCAAATCAATTTTCTTACGACTGATTGCTCTCCATGCAACCCAAATATAAGCTATAACCACTGGTATAAATAGCGATACATAGCTCATTACTTTTAGAGTATAAGGACTTGACGAGGAATTGTAAATCGTTAGCGAGTAGTTCAAATCTGTTGTTGATGGATAAAACGCTGTGTTGTTGTATCCTGCAATTAATAACAAAGCAAGTACAGTTAGGACGGTTCCTCCACCAGAAAACCAAAACGCTTTGTCACTCAATTTAAAAATACCTAAATATATTCCAAATAGAACTAATAAAACTCCAACAACGAAAATTACTGAAACTAAAGGCATTTCTATAAAGTTTGTCAAATATTTATTTGCCTGCATAAAAACATCTCCTGTAACGGGGTCAACTGCAAAACCATCTCGTAAAAGCAACCAGATTACAAAAGGCAGGAACACTAACAAGAAAGGTATTACGTTGATAATAAGTTGCTTTTTTATTCTTCCTTTTATCGCATCATTATCAACGGAATATAGGAAAAATAGAGCTCCTAAAATCCTGGCAAGGAAGAAAACTGAAAGCCCAAGCAGAAGATTATGCGGATTTAAAGCTGCTTCTAATCCATGCGCTGCGCCTGTCCATTGCGAAATCACAACTGACTTTTGACCATCAATATTGGTTATATTCATTTTCTCGACCAAAAACTCACTTCCTGTAAAGAATGTCGCAACAGCTGTGCCTAACAAAATAGTGCCTAACAATCCGTTTACTATTAAAAAAATATCGTAAATTTTTTGCCCTAACAAGTTGTTCGCCTTGGATCTAAATTCATACGAAACTGCCTGGATTACAAATGAAAACAGTATTATTATCCAAACCCAATATGCTCCTCCAAAACTCGTAGAATAAAAGAGAGGAAAAGATGCAAAAAATGCCCCGCCGAAAGTTACCAATGTTGTAAAAGTTAGTCCCCATTTTCTTCCTAAAGCACTAACAAGCATATTTTTTTCGCTTTTGGTTTTTCCTAAACTGTAAATCAATGTTTGACCTCCTTGAACAAACATTAAGAAAACTAATATTGCTCCTAACAGTGATACTATTAGCCACCAATATTGCTGTGTGAAAATATATGAATTAAACATGACTATTTTTCTCCTTTTACTTTAGGTCCTGATTTTATTTGACTTATCATAATACGTATCTCGGCAATCACAAGTATGGATAGTGTAATTGCAAACATCCAAAAAGTGATTTGAACTACGCTTGAATCAATATGCGACACAGCAGCCATTGTAGGCATAATATCTTGAATAACCCATGGTTGACGACCCAACTCAGCAACAACCCAGCCAGCTTCAGACGCAACATATGCTAAAGGAATTGTGAACAGCGATATTATCAATAACCATTTATGTTTTGTTATTTTGTTTTTATATAACAGATATATGTGTAACGCAAATAACAAAAGGAAAAAGAACCCTAACCCTACCATTATTCTAAAACTGTAAAATGCAATGGGTACATTTGGTATAAGGCTTTTAACATCGTTAAAATAGCCATACCCGAAATATTGAAAATTATCTTTTAAAACTGTTAGTTGAGTATTGGCTTCATTAGTATCTTGAGCCTCTTTGGCTTTGGTGTAAGCTGCAAGAGCATTTATTGCAAGTTTTCCACGATCAATTTTCTCTTGTGCAGAAAGAGCAATACTTTTTGTGCCGTCCTCTCCTACAATTTCATAGCCACCCTCAATAAGATCTTTTATTCCAGGAACGTAAGCGTCTGTACTTCTATATCCTAAAAAGCTAAGTAGCTTTGGTATCTCAATTTTCATTATATGCGGGTCCTTGTCATCATCGTATTCTTTGCCAGGTGTGAGTACTCCAACAGCTATTAACCCTGCACTAAACTCCCCCTCATACAATCCTTCCATAGCTGCAAGTTTCATTGGCTGTTTTTGTGCTACTTGATATGCACTTCCATCTCCCGTCCAAACAAGAAAAACACCTGACATTATCCCAAATATCGATGCTACCGCAATACTTTTTTTAGCTAAAGCAATCTCACGTTTCTTCAGTATATACCACGAACTAACACCTATAACAAAAATAGAAGCAAAAACATATCCCGATGTTATTGTGTGTAAAAACTTATTGATAGCAATGGGCGAAAAGAGAACTTCCCAAAAGTTCAACATCTCGTTACGCGCGGTATCGGGATTGAAATGCATACCTGCAGGAAACTGCATCCAGCCGTTGGCAACGAGAATCCACAGTGCTGAAAGGCTTGCACCAAATGCAACTAACCAAGACGAAAGTAAATGGAACCTTTTGTTCACTTTATTCCAACCAAAAAACATTACAGCAATGAATGTCGATTCAAGGAAAAAAGCCATAATACCTTCAATGGCAAGCGGTGCACCAAAAATATCGCCAACAAACCACGAGTAGTTGCTCCAGTTTGTGCCAAATTCAAATTCGAGAATAATTCCTGTGGCAACGCCGATTGCGAAATTAATTCCAAATAGGGTCATCCAAAACTTGGTTATTCTTTTCCACTCTTCTTTGCCTGTCCTTACATATATTGTTTCCATAATAGCTACAATATACGACAGCCCTAAAGTCAATGGAACAAATAGCCAGTGATACATTGCGGTGAGCGCAAACTGCGCACGACTCCAATTCACTAACGAAAAATCAAAATTTTCCATGATATGTTATTTGTTTACTGATTTCGTAAGGTTTTCAATAACGTGTTTGCTACGTTCATCATCGTTATCGAAATTGTTTTTTAAATAGTTGGGGAAAAATATTAGCTTCAATATTAAAAACATTATAACTAATTTGATAGTAATGAGTAGCCACAATCGCTTTCCGAGCTTACCCATATTTTTAAAGCCGTCAAAATATAAGTGCCACGCTTTCGAGAAAAAACTCTTTATACTCATGTTTTTATGTTTGATACAAAGTAACAATCATACTCACAAATTGTTGCAAGTTTTATAATTTTTTGATAATATTTTGCGCGAAAATTTAATAGAAGAAGAGGTAAAACTGTTGATTATTATTCAATATCCTGATTTTTTTCTAAGTGTTTTATCAGATTATTAAAAAATAGAATTCTTAATACAAATCCATCTGATGTAAAGTTCGTGGTTACAAAGCTTTCACCACTTTCTATTGTCCAAATACGTTCCCAAATTTTATTTTCTAATTTTAAATCCTCGTTGTCCGATAGAGCTTTTCGTTGTTTGTCATCATCTCCATATATTTTGTGAATCATATTAATGACTTTTGCAATAGAATCCACGGAAGGTTCAATGTTTTTAGAATAAAATTTCACATTGATCGGATTACTGCCTGTAAAACTGTGTTTATCGAAAAAAACTCGAAGTTGAATAGTGTCAAAACAATCCAACTCTATCCATGGTAACTGCTGTTCGTATACCGCCACGAACATCGATTCCGTCTCTTCATACTTAACTTCCTCGTAGTCATCATGAAAGAATGAAACAATATCATAGGTGAAAAGCTCAAGAATATTTTTTGCCCTACTTGATTTATCGAAAAAACCCATGTTATTTTTTTCTTACAATTTTATAGTACACCAGACACCTTTTTTAAATAACGCATAAACGATTATTAATGTTCCAAAAGTTGCGATTTTTTTTGATAAAAATAGCAAATTTTATGTATACAAGTAACATTATTTGTATAAAAATACACATTAAATTATACTCTACTTTTGTAAATTGAATAAAAATTAATACCAAATAAACATGTACTACTAAATCTTATTAATCAATCAAATACATACTATTAGTAATAGCTTGTCCATATTCAAGTGAATACTTATTGAAAAAATAGTATTTTTGCCACTTTGATAACTATATAATTTCATGGCACAAAAAACGGCTATTCCAAAAGGCACACGCGATTTCAATCCCACCGAGATGGGACGACGCAACTATATTTTTGATGAGATTAAAACGGTTTATCGTCTATATGGCTTTGAACCCATCGAAACCCCAAGCATGGAGCTTTTATCTACACTTTTAGGTAAATATGGCGAAGAGGGTGACAAACTGCTGTTTAGAATTTTAAATTCTGGCGATTTCTTAAAAGACGTATCCCAAGACGACTTTGCGGCAAAAGATTTGACAAAAATATCGGGATTGATGTGCGAACGTGGCTTACGCTACGACCTTACCGTTCCCTTTGCACGATACGTTGTGCAACATCGTAACGAAATAGTATTTCCTTTTAAACGCTACCAAATACAACCTGTTTGGCGCGCCGATAGACCTCAAAAGGGTCGCTATCGCGAATTTTATCAATGTGATGCCGATGTAATAGGCTCTGACTCACTTATTAACGAAGCCGAGTTTGTTATGATAATGGACACATTGTTTAGCAACTTGGGCATTCGAACAAATATAAAAATCAACAATCGTAAAATATTGTCAGGCATGGTGTCGCTGATAAACAGAGACGAAATGCTGACAGAAATAACCACAGGTATCGATAAACTTGATAAAATTGGAATTGATGGCGTTCGTAATGAACTGATAGAGAAAGGAATGACAGATAGTGAGTTTGAAAAAATCAAACCTTTGTTGACTCTTAGTGGTGACAATCGCAACAAAATTGAGGTTATGCGAAATACATTCAAATCCATTTCTGAAGGTCAAAAAGGAATTGATGAAATTGAAGAAGTTTTGAATTTACTAAGCAGCTACAATTTCAATAATCGGTTTGAGTTTGACCTATCGCTTGCACGCGGGTTAAATTACTATACAGGTTCTATTTTCGAAGTTAAAGCCGTTGATGTAGAAATTGGCAGTTTGTGCGGCGGTGGACGTTATGACGATCTTACAGGAATATTTGGGCTTGAAGGAGTTTCTGGTGTAGGAATTAGCTTTGGTGCCGATAGAATTTACGATGTATTAGAGGCTCTCAATCTGTTTCCCGAATCGGTATCGCACTCTGTAAAAGCAATGTTTGTAAATTTTGGCAATAACGAAGCGCAATACTGTTTACAAAAAGCTACGCAAATTAGACAATCTGGAATTGCTGTTGAAGTATATCCGGAATCTGCGAAAATGAAGAAACAGATGTCATACGCTGACTCAAAAAAGATACCTTTTGTGATTTTTGTAGGAGAAAATGAAATGCAAAACAATTTGTTTACCATAAAAAACATGATTAGTGGCGAACAAAAAACAGTCAATTTTGATAATATCATTGAAATATTGAAACAAAATTAAAACCTTAACATAATATTATGGATAACACACATTTTATATCCCCAGAAAACCTTGATTTTCATTTAATTGAAGAAATCATCGAAAACGATATGCAACTGGCTTTGTCAGATGAAGCCATTCAACGCATTACACGTTGTCGCGAATATTTAGACAAAAAAGTAGAATCACACCCCCACCCCATATATGGTGTAAACACAGGATTTGGTTCACTTTGCAATGTTAGCATTTCAAAAGAAGACCTTACTGCATTGCAAAACAACTTAGTAATGTCACATGCTTGCGGTACGGGCAATATCGTTAATCCCGAAATAGTTCAACTTATGATGCTTTTGAAGATTCATGCACTATCGTTAGGACATTCGGGCGTACAGGTTAAGACCGTACAACGTTTAATAGACATGTACAACAATAAAATTTACCCTGTTGTGTATGAACAAGGCTCATTAGGCGCTTCTGGCGATTTGGCTCCACTTGCACATATGTGTTTACCTCTTTTAGGTTTAGGTGAAGTTGTTTATAACGATGAAATCCACGATTTTGCAGATTTAATGGGTGAATTTAATTGGGAACCTATTGAACTGAAAAGCAAAGAGGGTCTTGCTCTACTTAATGGAACACAATTTATGAGTGCTCACGCTGTTCACTCCCTATTGCGCTGTTTCCGTTTGATAAACTATGCCGATATTATTGGAGCATTGTCACTTGACGGATTTGACGGACGCATAGAGCCGTTTTTTGAGCATTTGCACACCATAAGACCACATAAAGGTCAGTTGGAAACAGCCGAAAATATCAGAGCTATATTAGAAGGCTCGGAAATAATTGCACAGCCGAAAAAACATGTTCAGGACCCGTATTCATTCCGCTGTATGCCGCAGGTACACGGCGCAACAAAAGACACTTTGAAATATGTTGCAAACGTTGTTCTTACAGAAATTAATTCGGTTACAGATAATCCTACCGTTTTCCCCGATGAAGACCAAGTACTTTCCGGTGGTAATTTCCATGGACAACCCCTGGCATTAGTACTCGATTTTCTTGCAATAGCAATGTCAGAACTTGCAAATATTAGCGAAAGACGTACCGCACAATTGATACTCGGGTTAAGAAGACTACCCGAATTTTTGGTTGCCAATCCTGGGTTGAATAGTGGATTTATGATACCTCAATATACTGCAGCAGCTATTGTTAGCCAAAACAAAGGGCTTTGCATGCCTGCATCGGTTGATAGCATTGTCTCCAGCAATGGACAAGAGGATCATGTAAGTATGGGTGCAAACGCAGCAACAAAACTTGTTAGAGTAATTGACAATGTTGAAACTGTTTTAGCAATTGAGCTATTTAATGCTGCACAAGCTGTTGAGTTCAGAAAACCACTGAAAACATCGCCATATTTGCGTAGGTTCTTAACCCAATACCGTTCGTTTGTTGAGTCGGTACAAAATGATAAGGTAATGTATACCGAAATAGAAAAAAGTGTTCAGTTTTTAAGTAGCGGACGCTTTAGCTACCTTGAAGAATAGTTAAAAGTTGAAAGTTTATAAAGTCGAAATGGCGGTGTCTCATAAGTGCCCAACTGCTGCGTTACTTCGATATTCGGGCTCAGTCACGTACTTCATGTACGCTCCTTCGCCCTCAATCTCAGCGCCTTGCATTTGGACACTTCTGAGACACCTTACCATTTTTTTTGTTAAATGAGACTTTTGAGACAGCCTCATGTTATATCTCGATTTTAAACTTAATAAAGTCAATCGCCACAAACTTTTATCTTTTAACTCTATTTAATCCGTGTGCTCAGTGTTCAAATTTCTTTATTTTCTTCCGAAATCAGCAGGTATTTCGCCCCACGCTTCGGTTTGCCATTTTAATACTTTATTGGAATATTCGTTGTTAGCAAGCCAAAACTCAGCTCTGTCAATAAGTTCAAATAGTTGTTGATTTTCGTAACTCTTAAATAGTTTTGTTTTAGCTTTTTTCTGCTTTATCCAAATCATTGCATTCCGAGAATCGCTGTAAATGGGTAAATCTATGCCGTGCTTTTTGCAGTATGCAAGGGCGTGCACAATTGCTAGAAACTCCCCCACATTATTTGTTCCTTGCTTAAATGGACCTTGATAAAAGAGTCGTTGTCCTGTTTTTACATATACACCTTGATACTCTAAATCGCCAGGATTACCACTACAAGCAGCGTCAACGGCAATTGAGTTGACAATATAGTCGCTAACGTTACCCTGTTGCGATATTGATGGCTGTCCGACATATTTATTAAAATCGTTTTCATACGCTTCGCGTGCAGCATCAAGGCTTTCAAAACCTTTATATTTTGCATTTTCGTATCCATGAACTTGATCTTTAACCTCACTCCAAGTTTCATAAATACCGGGTATCCTGCCTACCCATACAACATAATATTTTCTTTTCGATTTAGCCATATGCCTTGATATCAACTATTTGCTTGTATTGCAAAAGCAACACTTCAATTGTTTTGGATTTAAAAAACCTAGTTATATCAACCTAAAATTATACCCACAATTGTTGCTGACATAAGCGATGCCAAGCTGCCACCAATAAGTGCTCTAATACCATATCTCGATAAAAACTCACGTTTATTTGGTGCAAGTGAACCAATACCACCAATTTGTATCCCTATACTAGCAAAGTTTGCAAAACCACACAGCATATAGGTAGCCATTATAATTGACTTAGTTTCAGCAAATGCTCCACTTGCCTTTAAAGAAGCTAAAGAAGTATATCCCACAAACTCACTCGCAATAAGTTTTTCTCCTAAAAGTTGCCCCATAAGTGTCATATCTTGAGGATTAACCCCAATTGCCCACATTAGTGGCGACAATGAATAGCCTAAAATAAACTGTAAATTTAGTTCAGTATAGCTACCATCTGTAAACGAAGCTATTACACCATTAAGATTAGTAAATGAACCAATTTTAACTAATATATAATTAAACATTGCTATAAAAGCAAAAAAAACAAGTAGCATTGCCCCTACATTTGCTGCAAGTTTCAGACCTTCTACTGTTCCGTTTGACATAGCATCTAAGAAGTTTGATCCAACTTTTTCTTTGGTCACTTCTGCTTTCACTTCAACCTTTTCGGTCTGCGGTACTATTATTTTCGATATTACAACGGCTCCTGGAGCAGCCATGACTGAAGCCGTTAAGAGGTGTTTCGCGAATAGCAGTCTTTGTAAGGGGTCGTCACCACCAAGGAAGCCAACATATGCAGCAAGAACACCTCCTGCAACAGTTGCCATTCCCCCTACCATTACCAAAAACATCTCTGATTTATTCATTTTATCCAAATAGGCTTTAATCATCAAAGGAGACTCTGTTTGACCAAGAAAAATATTTCCCGCTACTGAAAGACTTTCTGCTCCACTAAGCCTCATTGCTTTAACCATAAGCCACGCAAGGGCATAAACAACCTTTTGAATTATACCCAAGTAAAACAGTACACTTGTCAATGCCGAAAAGAAAATAATTGTAGGCAGTATTTGGAAGGCGAAAATCATTCCAAATTTCGACATATCCAACAAATCACCAAGCAAAAATTCACTACCTACTTTGGTGAAATCCAATATCTTGATAAATATTTTACCGACAATTTCGAAAAACCACTGTACTGCAGGTACATATA
>DAOSIN010000035.1:0-10449 GCA_035366675.1 Salinivirgaceae bacterium
TATAAAGTACTCTGCCTTAACGATATTCGGTAGCTCGGTGTAAACCGTCTCCTTGTAAAAGGGTTTTACGTTGGTAAGGCTCCACCTGCCGTGAGCATCTTGAACCCTTACATATAGATGATGAAAACCATTATCTAATGACGATAACTCAACAGCAAATGATATATCTGTAATATCCTGCCCGGGAATTATGGCAACATCTGTTCCGTTGCCAAAGCCGGGGTCGGTATTCAGGAAGTATTCGGCTTTTACGATATTGGGCAAAGAGGTGTAAACTTTCTCCTTATAGAAAGGTTTTACGTTAGTTTGGCTCCACTTGCCGTTCTCGTCTTTCACTCGCACGTAGAGGTGGTGGAATCCCATTGCAAGAGCCTCGATATCAACGTTAAAGTTGATACTCCCCACATCGGGTGCTGCGGTGAAAGTTAACTGTGTTGCATTGCCATATCCCGGATCGGTGTTTATGAAGTATTCGGCAGAAACCACGTTCTGAGACAGGCTCACCACTGCCCTGCATAGCAGAAACAGCAGAAATATCGCTCTCCATCTCATACTTAGTTATGGCTTTTAGCTTTAATAGTTACGTTTAGCTTCTGATTAACATTGTCTATAGTTTGCTCGTGGAAGTATATTGCAGGTACGCCTGGCAGTCCCGAAAGCTGATAGGGAAAATCGCCACCGAACATACCACAATCTACGCCACCAACACCTGCACCGATTGCAGGAGAACCTCCTTTAAGCTGCCACTTTCCGTCTGTGCTGCCCGTACCAACAAATACATTGGACATATCCACATTCTGTTGGTTACCATTGGCTGTGCCAAATTGGGTGGAGTTGCCTATGTTATTATTGAAAGAAGAGTTGTTTTGATTAAAAGTTCCCTCAATCATGATGTTATTGTAAAACTCTGTGTTGTAAATAGTTGTATTTCCACTGATAATATTATTTTTTATTATGCCTGAGAAACTTGAACCAGTTACTATTGCTGAACCGTAAATCCGCGTTATGTAATTGTTTGTAATAGTTACATTGTTAGCTGTTGATGTACAGCTTATAGCATGAGGACTAGTATTAGTTGAATACCCACCACCTGTTATGTGATTTTGCCTAATTACAACATTATTTTGTGTGCCATAAAAATCAATTCCTCTATAACCAGCAGGAGCAATAATCCTATTTCTTTCAATTAATATGTTTGATGCATTTACCAATACTCTTCCGATCGTACAACCAGAAATTATGGAGCCATCACTTTCAGCATTAAACCGTATATAACCCACTGTACTGCTATTCAAATTCGCCTGCATATTTTCGTTCTCACTCAAAAAATACCCAGCCCCAATAATTACCAATTTCTTTGTTGCTGTTAGGTCTCCGTAGCTTCCGGAAGAAGCCTCAAGATAGATTGTATCGCCATTGTTTACATAACTTGCATTGTGGGCTGCTTGCAGTGAAGTGAAATTGGCATTTGTGCCCGGTATATTGTTAACACGCCACTTGGCTGCACTAAGGTTAACTGTTAGTGCCAAAAGAGCGACTGCTGTAAGGGTAAAGGTTCTCATAATCAATAATTTTTTTAGTTACACATTAGATTTAGTGGGTTCTGAAAATTTGTTTTAAATTATCTCAGACACAAATTAGAACCCTTTTAAATCTGTGCCGAGTTAGTAAATAAAGTAACGTTTGAAAGCTACCTGCGGAGCAAATCTATACAATAAAAACTGAAAAACAGCAAGTTAGGAGAGGGAAAGTTTGTTTTTCGGTTGTGTTTCTCATTTCAAATTCGTATAGATAGGTTAAAGTCAGGGGGTTTATAAGTGTTTTTAAAGATGTTAAATTTTTGAAATCGCCATAAAATGGAACACAGATGTTATGGATTACGAGTCACAAGTTACGCCATCGGCTTTGCCGCTTCGTTTGTCGAAGAATTACGAATTATGAATTGGGAATTAATAATGAAGAATTAATAGTTAATGTAGAGATATGCTATTTTATGATTGTAAATAGTTTTTGTTTTGAACCATTAAGGGATTAAGGAGTATTGAGTTTTGTGTGGGTGCTTTTAACTCAATTTTCACTATAAGCGAACACATAGGTTTGTCCATACAACCTATCTAAAAAAATATGGTTATTAATCTTATAGTCAGCTAATTAGTAATTACTAATTGTTAATTGCATATTGTTCATTGCTCATTGCTTTCAACTTTTAACTCGATAATTAGTATATTTGCCACTTGTTTAATTGAGAGCTTATCAAAACAAAAATCAATTTTCAGAAACACAGATAAATACCTGTATCTATGAATGTTATATTCCAGCTTCCCGATTCAATAGCGAATCAAATAGCAGCCGGCGAGGTAGTGCAACGTCCCGCTTCGGTTGTGAAGGAGTTGATGGAAAATTCGGTCGATGCTGGAGCGACAACAATAAATGTGGTTATATATGATGCCGGTAAAACGCTAATTCAAGTGTCGGACAACGGTGTAGGTATGACCGATATTGACGCGCGAATGGCTTTCGAGCGGCACGCTACAAGCAAAATACGTACAGCTGCAGATCTGTTCAAAATCAACACATTAGGGTTTAGAGGTGAAGCATTGGCATCTATAGCAGCCATATCAAATGTTACTCTCCGTACCCGACACAAAAGTTCGGAATTGGGTGTCTCTATTGATGTAAGCGCGTCAACGGTGAAAGCGCAGGAAGTGGCTCAGTGTCAGCAGGGTTGCGTTATTTCGGTTAAGAATTTGTTTTTCAATATTCCTGCAAGACGTAAGTTTTTAAAATCCGACCAGACTGAGTTTCGTCATATAACAGACGAATTTATTAGAGTTGCGATTATTAACCCAAGTATAGTATTTACGTTAACTCACAACGATCAAGCAATTTTCAACCTGCCAGCAGCCACCCTGAAACAGCGAATCGTAGCTATTTTAGGTCGTAATTACAGTGAAAATTTAATAAGTGTTGATTGTTCAACATCGTTGGTAAATATTTCGGGATTTATTGGCAATCCCAAGTTAGCAAAGAAAAGCACAGGCGACCAATATTTTTTTGCAAACAACAGATATATGCGACATCCCTATTTTCATAGAGCAATTATGAATGCCTATGAGAAAATTATTCCTCAAGGAACCTATCCTGCATATTTTGTTGTTATGGAGGTAGATCCCGAATGTATTGACGTTAACATACATCCAACAAAAACTGAGATTAAGTTTGAAAACGAAACCGATATTTTCCCATTGCTCCATGCTGCAGTTAAGGAGTCGTTGGGGAAATTTAATTTTGTTCCGTCAATAGATTTTGATAATCAGATAGATATACCAATCTCGTTCGCACGTCCGCCGGCAGACACTCCTATACGTATGCCCGAAATAAAAATAAACCCATCGTATAATCCTTTTGATAAAACGCCAACTTACTCGAGGCAAGATGGTTGGGCAAAGTACAGCAACAAAAAGAGCACAGACGATTGGCATAAAATACTTTCAGATTTTGAAAATCAGTCAAAGAAAAAGCCCAACTCCGTTGAGTTCCCTGACGATACAGATATTATCGAACGCTCATTTATTCAAATTAAAAAGCGGTTTATTTTGACTACGGTTAAATCAGGTTTAATGCTTATTGACCAGCATCGCGCTCATTTTCAGATAATTTACGAGGAGTTGAAGCGTAGTTACGATATAGGAAAAATTCCATCGCAACCGATGATGTTTCCTCATACGGTCGAGGTTAGCTTTAAGCAAGGCATGATTATTGACGAAATAATTCCCGAATTGAACTCAATCGGGTTTGTATTGAAAAAAGATGAGCAAAATAATTATCAAGTAACATCTGTGCCTGTGGTTTTGCCAATATCATCGATTAATGCCTTTTTTGATACTGTAACCGAAAAAGCGCAAAATACAGGCGAAGATATTGAGGAGAAATTAAAAACAAAAGTGCTACAAGACCTTGCAAGAATATCGTCTATACAGTATGGTAAAAATTTAAGCATCGAAGAGATGAACCATATTACCGATAAATTGTTTGCTTGTCAATCGCCCAATTACACTGTCGATGGAAGATCAATAGTTCAAATAATATCAATGAACGACATTATACAACGATTTAATAATTAAACAGTTACTATGCGAGGATATCGTCCACCTATATTTGACTCGGTGCCACCAGTTGTTAAGAATATACTAATTATTAATGTATTAATGCTTCTCGGCTCAGCAATAACAAACTATGAGAAGTCTGTAGAGCTGTTTGGACTATTTTATCCTGAATCTGAGTTTTTTAGACCACATCAGATTATTACTCATATGTTTATGCATGGTGGCATTACTCACCTGTTTTTCAATATGTTTGCGCTTTATATGTTTGGAAAAGTCCTTGAAATGGTGTGGGGCAGCAAGCGATTTTTGATATACTATTTTGTTACCGGTTTGGGTGCTATGTTGATGCATATGCTTGTGACTTGGATTGATATTGAGAGCATTAAAACCTCTATTGCAGTTTTTAATAATACTCCCACGCCCGAACTATTTAGCCAAATTGTGAAGGATAATATTTCACGTCCAACAGCTTATCTTACTGATTTTATCAACCGTTTTCACGAATACCCTGATAATAAATTTTTAATAAGTGAAGCAACTGCCTATGCTAAGGAAATTCTTGAACTCAGATTAAATGTACCTGTTATAGGGGCTTCGGGAGCGGTGTTCGGAGTTTTGCTCGCTTTTGGAATGCTGTTTCCTAACACGCAACTTATGTTGCTGTTCCCGCCAATTCCAATAAAAGCAAAATGGTTTGTTATAGGTTATGGAATTTTAGAACTGTGGTTAGGTGTTGCAAATAGGAGTGGAGACAATGTTGCGCACTTTGCGCACTTAGGTGGCATGATATTTGGGTTTTTCCTTATCAGATACTGGAACAGAAAGTATAAAAGATTCTAAACTACTATTTTTTCCAAGCGATGAACTTAGTTGACGAAATAAAGGCAATTGTTAAATCTGGTGGTATTTTAACCAAGTTGATAGCTATAAACTTAGCTGTTTTTCTTGCTGTAAATATTATTGGAGTTATATTTTTCCTTTCAGCTTCTCAATGGAGTACTGGAACAGTCGTAAGATTGTTTGCCGTACCTGCAAGTCTCTCTGCATTAGCTGTTAAGCCTTGGACACTCTTTACATATATGTTTTTGCACGAAGGGTTTTTGCATATATTGTTCAATATTTTGTGGTTATATTGGTTTGGAATTATTTTTTTACGCTACTTTTCACAAAATCAGCTACTTGGACTTTATATTATAGGTGGCTTATTTGGTGGTATCTTTTATATACTATCGTTCAATCTTTTTCCCGTTTTTAAGCCCTATGTTGAAAGCAGCGTTGCCCTGGGAGCATCGGCTTCGGTAATTGCGATTGTTATTGCAACTGCCTTGTATATACCAAATTACAGCGTAAACATAATATTTTTGGGTTCGGTTAAATTAAAATGGATTGCACTGGTTATGATACTGTTAGATATAATAGGCATAACCTCAAGCAATAGTGGCGGGCATTTGGCACACCTTGGAGGTGCCGTGATGGGCTGGATTTTTATTTCCGCATATAAAAAGAGGGTTGACTTAACAAAATTTGTTGGCTGGTTTAAAAATATAAAATTAAAACCTCGTCGCAAGAAAAAGAGTCATTTGCACGTTACTTATAGAAGAGGCGAAACAGAATACGATTACAATGCGCGGAAACGTGAAAATCAGAAACAGCTTGACGCTATTCTTGAAAAGATTAAGAAAAGTGGGTATAACAACCTGACAGCCGAAGAAAAACGAATACTGTTTGACAGTAGTAAGAAAAGAGACCTATAAACATTCTTTAAATATAATTGATTGAAACAGAATGATTTTGGAACTTAAATGAAATCATTAATTACAAATATTGCTCTTTTGGTCACAGCATTTTTTGCTCTAATTTTGCTGATAGCAAATTTGGCACCCTTTATCTCGCCAAACATTTTTGCTCTTCCGCAAATATTGGGGATTATATATCCATATATTTTAATTATAAATATCTTAATTACAATTGTTTGGGCTGTAAAACGTAAGTGGGTTTTTCTGTTGCCTTTTGTTATTATTGTTTCGGGATTTCAGCATATTTTAACATTAGTTAGCCTAAATTTTTCAAAAAGTGGAAATGAGATTATCCCCAAAGCTCAAACACTGAAAGTTGCCTCGTTCAACGTGCGGTTGTTCGATTTATACAACTGGTCAGACAACAAAAATACTCGCGATAATATTATGGAGTATCTGAAAAATATTGATGCTGACGTTATCTGTTTCCAAGAGTATTACGACGACAAAACAAACAGTTTTGAAACAACAAGCAGAATTAATAAGCTACAGGGAATTAAATCTCACAAAATCGCGCCAACCTATATTGCAAAGGATTTGTATCGATTTGGGATAGCCACTTTTAGCAAGTATCCAATTGTAAATTCAGGTGAAATTCAGTTTGAAAACTCGCAAAACAATGCCCTGTGGACTGATTTGTCGGTATCTGGCGATACGATAAGAGTTTATAATGTACACCTTCAAAGTAATCATTTCGATACCGATGATTATAAATTTATCCATAAAATTAACACAAGTCCTACGAGCATAGAAATGAGGCAAATAAAAGGAATTTTTAGTCGATTAAATACAGCATATAAAAAACGAGCTGATCAGGCTGCTAAAGTCAGAGAGCATATTCAGGAAACAAAATTTCCGACAATTGTTTGTGCCGACTTAAATGATACTCACTTATCATACGCATATCGTAAAGTCAAAGGGAAATTAAGCGATGCTTTTCAAAAATCGGGTTTAGGCTTTGGACATACTTTCGGCAGTGCACCAGTCTCTGTTAGAATTGATTATATATTCTTTGACAAAAATTTTGTTGCAAAATCATTTCAAACGGGGGAGGGTAAGTTAAGCGATCATAATCCTATTATTTGTACTTTGGAGAGGGTTGTGAGCAACTAAAATAATGGCTGAGTTCTTCTAAGTTAAGGTTCAACCCAATCATTATTTTCCTTAATAAGTTCAATAAGCTGTTCAACAGCTATATCGGCGGAAATCTTTTTCTTAACTGCAACCTTACCTTTGTACAAAGCAACTCTGTTTGGAGCAGCTCCAACGTAGCCATAATCGGCATCAGCCATTTCGCCGGGACCGTTTACTATGCAACCCATAACGGCAATTTTTAAATGTGTTAGGTGATTAGTTTTACTACGAACCTCGGCTAAAACTGATTCAATATCAAACTGCGTCCGACCACACGAGGGACACGCAATATACTCGGTTTGACTTATCCTGACTCGTGATGCTTGAAGTATCTCAAACGTTAGCTTGCGATTATCCTCCACTTCGGTTAGGAATGGATTGGTAAGCCAAACGCCGTTGCCCATGCCACCTACCAACAGGCTTCCAGTGTCGGCAGATGACTCTATTACAAATGTTTCCCAATCGTCAGAGACATAATTTCGTTTAACTATTATGGGATTGGTTATTTGTGTCGATTTTAGTTTAAGAAAAGCCGACATCTGGTCTGCGTATCCGTTTTGAGACACGGTTTCTAAAACTATTACGGTTTTGGGACTGTTTCTCAATTGCTCAATAATCGCAGGTTTCGACAAATCGCTACTTGTTAACGATACCCATTTTGTAAGCTCTTTTGATTTGTCGGCTATATATATAAATTCCAGATTGTTAAATAAAGGAGTGGCGTTTTCGCATGGCATTTTAGTTGTGCCTGCCTCATAAATAATGGACAGGTTTTCGGGCAGTTTGGTTGTAATTTCAATATCTTTAACATAAACAGCATCAGCGGCTTGACTTGTTGGAATCCATTTTTTACCGTTAAACTTATATCCTAATTTTTCGAGCATTACACCGTCAAGAACTCGATAGTTTCTAATGTCACACACAGCGATAACAGGTTTTCCGCCACCTATATTCCAAATTTCGTGTGACTTATAAAAGCTAAAGTCAAGCGGATTGTACTCTTCCCAATTGTTATTTGTGTCCGTCAGTGGTTTTCTGTGTTTAAAATGGTTGGCAAGTTTTTGCGCCGCAGGTATCTCTTTTACAGGGTTTTCGGTTAACGATATTCGTATAGTATCGCCAATTCCGTGACCGAGCAATCTTCCTATACCTATAGCCGAGCGCACACGCCCAGACAAATCGTTTCCCGCTTCGGTAACGCCCAAATGAAGAGGGTAGTGCATATCTTCTGTCTGCATTTGTTTTGCTAACGTAAAATATGCGCTGTTCATTATCCTTATATTGCTCGATTTAAGCGAGATAACCACGTTTTGAAAGCCCCTTTTCTTGCAAATTCTAAGAAACTCCATTGCCGACTCGACCATTCCCTCGGTGGTATTGCCATATTTGGACATAATTCGGTCGCTTAGCGAACCGTGATTAACTCCAATTCTTAACGCAGTAGCGCGTGCGACACAAATATCAATTAGTTCATTTAGAGTGAGTTCTATTTTGTTTAGCTCCTCTTTCCACTCCAATTCGGTGTAAGTTTTTGTGTCGAAAGTGGCTCGTTTGTCGATAAAGTTTCCGGGGTTAATTCGCACCTTATCAACCAACTTAGCTGCAACAAAGGCTGCTTGCGAACTAAAGTGCACATCGGCAACCAAAGGGGTGTTAATATTATCTTTAAGTAGCAGTTCTTTTATTTTGCCAATTGATTCGGCGTCAGCTCTGTTTCTGACAGCAAAACGCACCATCTGCGCGCCAGTTGATATAACCTCTTTTGATTGTTTGTATCCCGCTTCAACATCGCCTGCAGGCGTATTGCACATGGTTTGGATTACAATATCGGAGTCTCCGCCAATAGTTATATTTCCAACTTTTACTTCGTGGGTTGGAAAACGTTTGATTGAGAAAGGTGTGAATATCATTGGTTATATTGATTAGTGTCTGAAAATGAGTGCTTTATTTTTTTATTTCCCGATGCAAAAATTTTTAAAAATATTTCCCAATATCATATCGGGAGTAATAGCCGTTCCCGTTAATTCGCCTATAAGCGATAAAACTTTCCTAAGTTCAAAGGCTAACAAGTCGCCTGTTAAGTTTTTTTCAATTGCTTCAATGGTGCTGCCAATGGCAACCAATATTTTCATTAAAAGCTCGTACTGTCGGGTGTTGTGAATTATTATGGAGTCTTCAGACGGTAACATTTTTTGCGCCGTAAGTGTCAATTGTTTTATGAGAGAGTCGAGATTTTGCTCTTTTTTTGCCGAAATCAATAGAATGTCGAGCTGTTGTACGTTGATTGAATTGGATATTTGCTCTATTTTGCTATGGTGTTTATTTTCAGGCAATAAGTCAATTTTGTTTGCCACGAAAATTATCTGCGAGGTGTTGTCAATATTTGCCATAACTAAGTCGCAGGCATGTTTAATATCCTCGATTTTGCTTGTTGCATCGAACAGGAAAATGATAATCCACGCTTTAGTGATTTTGTCGATAGAACGCTCTATGCCGAGTTTCTCGATGTTATCTGTGCTTTTGCGCAAGCCTGCCGTGTCAATAAAACGGTACTCAATGGAGTTTAGGGTTATTGTATCTTCAATAGCATCGCGGGTTGTTCCGGGAATATCGCTTACAATGGCTCTCTCTTCTTGCAAAATTTTGTTCAATAGTGTCGATTTTCCTGCATTCGGCTGTCCAACAATAGCTACAGGGATTCCCTCTTTAATCGCTTGACCAGATTCATACGAGTCGTGCAGTTTTTTAACCTCATCTTGAACATCGTTAATCAGTGAACGTAGCGTGTTACGGTCGGCAAATTCAACATCCTCTTCGCTGAAATCTAACTCTAATTCGACTAACGATATAAGGTTCAACAGCTTGTCCGATAACTGCATAAGTCGCTTTGAAAACGAGCCTTTGACTTGCGACATAGCTATTTTATGAGCCATGCCATTGCGTGCGTGAATTAAATCGTTAATAGCCTCAGCTTGAGTTAAATCCATTTTTCCGTTCAAAAAAGCTCGCATGGTAAATTCGCCAGGTTTTGCGGTGCGACAGCCGTTCTTAATCAGCAGTTGCATCAGCTGCCGTTGAATATATTGCGAACCGTGACAACCTATCTCAATAACATCATCGCCCGTGTATGATTCCGGAGCTTTAAACCACGTCACAACGACCTCATCGACAATGTTTTCGTGGCTGATTATCTGTCCGTAATAAGCTTTGCGAGGCTCAATTGAAGATATATCAATTTTGGTAACAGGAAAAAATAGGTTTTCAAGAGCTCGTTTAGCTCCTTTGCCCGAAATACGAACAATAGCTATTGCCCCAACGCCCTGTGGTGTTGAAATAGAACATATAAGATCATCGAAATCAAAATTCATTATAATAAAGCTAAGCTGAATTTTCGTTTCAAAATTACTGATTTA
>DAOSIN010000036.1:0-10145 GCA_035366675.1 Salinivirgaceae bacterium
GTTGGCACGTATATCCGTAGAGGTTGAATATGCTTCTGAGTTTCGTTACCGAGATCCCATACTATATCCCGATGATATAATAATAGCCATTAGTCAAAGTGGCGAAACTGCTGATACTCTGGCAGCTATACGCATGGCAAAAGAAAAGGGAGTCACCGTTCTCGGAATATGCAACGTTGTTGGAAGCTCAATTTCACGCGAAACAGACGCAGGAGTATATACTCACGCAGGTCCTGAAATTGGTGTTGCATCAACAAAGGCTTTTACCGCACAAGTTGCTGTATTAACAATGATGGCACTGATTATAGGTCATAAAAAGAAAACTATATCAACCGAACAGTTTAACGAAATGGTTGATGAGCTGAGAAATGTTCCAAACATTATCGAAGATATTTTACAAAGAAATGACGCGATTCGCAAAATCGCCGAAGAGTACAAAGATGCAACAAACTCAATATATCTAGGAAGAGGATATCTGTTCCCTATTGCCTTAGAGGGAGCTCTTAAGTTAAAGGAAATCAGCTATATACATGCCGAGGGATATCCTGCTGCCGAAATGAAACACGGACCAATTGCACTGATTGACGAAAATATGCCAGTCGTATTTATTGCAATGAAAGATAAAAGTCACGAAAAAATTGTTTCAAACATTCAGGAAGTTAAAGCACGTAAAGGAAGAATTATCGCCGTTATCAACGAGGGAGACGATGTTATTAAAAACCTCGCCGACCACGTTATAGAGATTCCGCAAACAATGACCTTTCTGTCACCATTGACCACAGTAATTCCATTGCAATTATTATCATATCACGTTGCAACAATGCGAGGCTGCAACGTCGATCAACCTCGAAATCTTGCTAAATCAGTAACAGTAGAATAAAACAACATATTTCTCCACAATGGAACCCAAAAGATACTTAATCACAACAGCCTTACCATACGCCAACGGACCTATTCATATAGGACATCTTGCAGGTGTTTATGTGCCTGCCGATATTTATGTACGATATCTTCGCCTTAAAGGTCGCGAAGTTATTTTTATCGGCGGAAGCGACGAACATGGTGTTCCCATTACAATAAAAGCCCGCAACGAAGGAACTACCCCACAAAACATAGTGGATAAGTATCACGCTATGATTAAGGACTC
This sequence comes from Salinivirgaceae bacterium, assembly GCA_035366675.1. GTDB lineage: Bacteria > Bacteroidota > Bacteroidia > Bacteroidales > Salinivirgaceae > JAAYQU01. The sequence continues at coordinate 1,148 of DAOSIN010000036.1, forward strand.
TTTTGAGCGGTTTGGAATATCTTTTGACATCTATTCAAGGACTTCAAATAAGATTCATCACGAGACATCTTCCGAGTTTTTCAAAAAACTGTACGATGAAGGGAAATTTATTACACAAACATCTGAACAATATTATGACCCTGAAGCCAAACAGTTTTTAGCTGATAGATATATTACCGGAACATGTCCTAAGTGCAGCAATGAAGAGGCTTATGGCGATCAGTGCGAAAAATGCGGTTCATCGCTAAACGCAACCGACCTGATTAATCCAAAATCAACAATTTCGGGTGCTAAGCCAATAATGAAAGAGACCACACACTGGTATCTGCCTTTAAATGAGTATGAACCATGGTTGCGCGAGTGGATTTTGGAGAGTCACAAAGAGTGGAAGCCAAATGTTTATGGACAATGCAAATCGTGGATTGATGGAGGCTTGCAGCCACGCGCAGTTAGTCGCGATTTAGATTGGGGCGTCCCCCTGCCAATTGAAGGTGTGAGCGGTAAAGTTCTATACGTTTGGTTCGATGCACCAATAGGATATATAAGTGCTACAAAGGAACTTACGCCTGAATGGAAAAAATATTGGAAAGATAAAGAGACCAAACTTGTACATTTTATCGGTAAAGATAATATTGTGTTTCACTGTATTATATTCCCATCGATGCTGAAAGCTGAGGGCACTTATATCCTGCCCGACAATGTTCCCGCCAACGAATTCCTAAATCTTGAAGGTGACAAAATTTCCACATCAAAAAACTGGGCAGTTTGGCTTCACGAATATTTAGATGACTTTAAAGGTAAGGAAGATGTTCTTAGGTATGTGTTGACAGCAAACGCACCAGAAACCAAAGATAGCGACTTTACGTGGGCTGATTTTCAGGCACGTAACAATAACGAGCTGTTGGCTATTTATGGCAATTTTGTAAACCGCTCGTTAGTTTTAACTCACAAATATTTCGAGGGTGTTGTGCCACCTGTGTTAGAGGTTACCGATTACGACGACGAAATAATTAGAGAGATGGGCGAAGTTCGAGGCAAGGTTGAGCACGCTTTAGAGAACTATCGCTTTAGAGAGGCTTTGCAGGAAGCCATGAATTTAGCACGAATTGGAAACAAATACCTGACAGAAACCGAACCTTGGAAGCTCTTTAAAACTCAACCAAGTCGTGTAGCTACAATACTGAACATATCACTTCAAATTACTGCCGGATTGACAATTATCCTTGAGCCATTTTTGCCATTTAGCTCAGAAAAACTGCGCAAAATGCTGAATACGGAAAGGCTCTGTTGGGAAAAAGCAGGACAGACCGAACTACTTCCTATCGGTCACAAAATTAAAGAACCCGAACTGCTATTCGAGAAAATCGAAGATAGTGTAATTGAAGCGCAAATTAACCGTTTGAAAAACATAAAAACGCAAAATCAAGTTCAAAACGCTACCGTAGCCGAACAGTTGCCAAGCGTAACATTCGACGATTTTACCAAAATGGATATCCGTGTTGGGAAAATCTTACAGGCAGAGAAAGTTGCTAAAACAAAAAAACTGATGAAACTGCTTATCGATACAGGTGTTGACCAAAGAACGGTTGTATCTGGTATCGCTGAATATTTTGAGCCCGAAGATGTGATTGGCAAACAGGTCTCCATTTTAATAAACCTTGAACCTCGCGAAATAAGAGGGATACAATCGCAGGGTATGATTTTAATGGCTGAGAATGCAGATGGAAGATTGACGTTTGTATCGCCTCAAACGGAGGTTAAGAATGGGAGTACTATTAAATAATATAAGTCTTTATTTCAGCAAATTGTGCTTTTAATTCATTAATTATGCATTATGTGCAAGTTTATGAAAAGATAAACATACAAACACAAAATTCGCCTAAGTATTGTTTAGCTGATTTTTTATTTAAGTTGACCCAAATATGACATATCAAAGTAGGGCGCAAAGCATCCAAAAATGACAAAATCCTTCATTATTTTGCTATGCATATTGCTATGTAACGTTTTTGTAAAAAACACCTTTTCACAAACACAAAGAGTTTATGGTAGGCTCTCTGATTTTTCCAATTGGAGCTTTGCTGCAGGACCAGTTTTATATAAAAAGGCGGAAATCAGACCTCAATACGGCAATCTTACATTCAAAAATAAACCTATTTTGAGTTTTAATGCAGGGGTATTATACGGTTTCAACTCCGACAAATTGTGGTCATTTCAAACAGGTCTGCTTCTTGCCATAGAACCTGCATATTCAGTTGCATACGAAATAAAAAAATACGACATATACGAAACCTACCCTGGAGATTTAACAGATTCTTATAAATCATATGCGTTTTACTCTTTATCTTCCCCATTAATATTATCTTTAAATCTACAAACAAGCAAAAATACTTTTGCATCGCTATTAGTTGGTTCTAAAATAATGTATTTTCCATATGGTCAAGCTGGTTTCGTGTTTTCAATTTCAGATGAAGAATTATCTGATCGTAGAGAGATATTTGGGTTAAAACTCGAAAGTCAGAAAAACTCTTTTCAAGGTAGCTTTGTTTTAGGCACAGCATTTTCATGCGCTTTGCAAAAAATTCTATTAAAAACTAATATATTTTATACTTTCAATTTTCAGAATTTAATGACAGGTGAGTATCAATTTGCAAATCTTTTCGTGTCGGCAAATACAAGAGGGGATTATAATTTGTCAGGAAATTATCTTGGCTTATTGTTTTCAATAAGTTTTAATAAACTTAAGATAAAGGACAAAATATTTTGGTATGATTGAAAAACAGGTGATGTTACATATTGAAAATCTGACTGTTAAGTTTGACAATAACACAGTAATCGAAAATCTAACCCTCGATTTGCAGAAGGGTCAAATAGTTGGAATTGTTGGCGAATCTGGCTCAGGCAAATCAATGACGGCACTTAGCATTATGGGGCTGTTGCCCAAAAATGCGCAGATGTCTGGCGATATTATTTTCGGAGAACAGAAAGTTTATCTGAACAGGCTTACCGAACCAGAGTACAGAAAAATACGCGGAAAACATATATCAATGATATTTCAAGATTCGTTGACCGCCTTTAATCCGTCGAAACGGATTGGTAAACAGTTAGTTGAGATACTGCAAATTCACCAGAAAACAACGTACAGACAAGCGCAAAACAAAATTTTTGAGCTGTTCGAACAGGTAAAACTCTCGCCGGCTGAACGTATTTTCAACTCATACCCTTTTCAACTCTCTGGTGGACAGCGACAACGCGCGCTTATTGCAATGGCATTAGCCAACAAACCTCAACTGCTAATTGCCGACGAACCCACAACAGCACTCGATGTTACCGTGCAGAAAGAGATTGTTGAACTGCTACTGTCGCTGACAAAGGAGGAGAAACTCTCAATGATATTTATTTCACACGACTTAGCTTTGGTTTCGCAAATTGCTGACCAAATTGCCGTGATGTACCAGGGTGTGATAGTTGAGCGTGGAGAGACGAAAAATATTATTTATAATCCTCAAAACGAATATACTAAGGCTCTGATAAAATGCAGACCCACGCTTCAGCATCAAAAATTCAGGCTACCCGAAATTTCAGACCTTATTGATAGTAACTCAACCTTACACGAAAACCCCACTTTAATAGAATCAGATATATCCGACAACAAAATAATTGAAACAAAGGGAGTTAGCGTAGAATACACCGACCAAAAAAGAGAGAAAGTTGTAAAAGCGGTTAACAATGTATCTTTTCAACTGTTTGAAGGAGAAACACTTGGATTAGTAGGCGAAAGCGGTTGCGGAAAAACAACCCTTAGCCGAACGCTCCTGAATCTTATAAAACTATCGTCTGGAGAGATATTTTTTCAAAACAAACCGCTAAAATTAATAGCTGCAAAAAGACTGAAATTCAGTAAAGAGATACAAATTGTTTATCAAGACCCATACTCATCACTAAACCCTGTAATATCTATTGGTGCGGCACTGCACGAAACTATGTCAATACATAGCCCCGAGATGACGCGCAAAGAGATTCGCCTAAAAGTTATCGATTGGCTGATAAAAGTTGGATTAGATGAGTCGTATTACAAAAGATTACCAAGCGAACTAAGCGGAGGACAAAGACAAAGAGTAGTAATAGCACGTGCACTAATCCCGCAACCCAAGATTTTGATATGCGATGAAGCTGTTTCAGCGTTAGATGTCAGCGTCCAAGCGCGTATATTAAATCTGCTTAACGACCTAAAAAAAGAGTTTGGGCTAACTTATATATTTATTTCTCACGACTTATCAGTCGTTAAATATATGTCTGACCGTATAGCCATAATGCAGAATGGTCGCATTGTAGAGATAGGCAATGCTGAGGATATTTACAAAAATCCCGAGACGGAATATACAAAAGAGCTTATTGAAAGCATTCCAAAGTTTTTCAGTAGTGAATAATTAACAATTGGAACACTGATGACACGGATTAAACAGATAATCACAGACTGTTGAATTGAATGATAAGTGCCTGTAGATTAGCAATCTATATCACATAAAATTAAACTAATAGAATTAATCATGAAAAAAATATTGTTCAGTTCTACAGTTATCTCAATAATCTCACTGATTTTTGTTATTTACCTTCCGGCAATTGGATTGTATGCAACCATTCTGTTTTTTGCTCTTTTTACTTTAGTGATGCCTAATGCTTCCAGCAGAATGCTAAACGATTGGCTATTAATCTATTTACCTTTTTTCGTACTACATTCAATCCCCTTGATTATATTCAACTTTACTAAAAGCGAGTACTTATTAAAGCTATTTGCATTTTCCGAAATATCGTTCATATTAAGTGGTTTAGTCCCTGTGTTTATTTATGCCGCACTAATTATCAAACATCATAAACTTAATGGTTTAATATTAGTTGTGGCATATGCACTGTTTATTGTTACGGGCTTTTACAGCTGGCATTTTCAGACATTTATCGCTGGTACCATATTTCTAATATTGGGTATTTACTTGCCGTTAAATCCGAATAATAGCTTTTTCAAAAACTTTTTGTTTCTATATTTTCCAATATTCGTTGTATATACGTTAAGTCTGCTTTGGGAGTCGCTTTTCGACGGTTCGCGAGTAGAAATGAATTGGTACACCTTACCTATAAATTTAATAATACCCATCTCTATTCTTATTGGACTAAAGGTACGCCAAAGAAAATATAAGATAATTCGTATAATTCCGTTAGTAATTGTGTTTGCTTTCATTGGCTTTATCGTGCATCCCAATTGGTCAACTTTTTTATTAAAAAGAGATGATATAAAAGAGATCCCTTCAATATGCATAATCTCAGATACAAATGATACTATTGATATTTCAGAATCCTCGAAAATAGTTGTTCTTAACATTTGGTCTACCTCTTGCGGTGTATGTTTTAGAGAATTTCCAGAATATGAGAAGTTGTTTAACAAGTATAAAGACAACCCACGCGTGGATATTTATTCAGTTAATGTCCCTTTAAAAAGAGACAGTACCCACAATACTGTGGAACGGGTAAGAGAGAAGTACTGTTTCCCGATACATTTTGCTGAAAAATCTTTCTGTAGTAAGCTAAATATTCAATCTTTCCCCAAAATGATTATTTTTAAAAACAAAGAATTAATTTATTCGGGCTCACCTGAATACGAAAACAAAAATTATTGGAATTGTTACCGAATAATCGAAAAAGCAATACAACAGTAATGTGTTGAGAATATATTTGATACTAAGTTAGTTAACAATAAATGTTAGCTTGAGGTAATTAATTATTGAGGTAGATTTAATAAAAATTAAAAAAATTACAAATGTTGTGCTCATAGAACAAATAAAATTATTATCTTTGCAACCCGAATATAAAAGATTAATTGTAAATATCATATAAAAATGAAAAAAGGTATTCATCCCGAAAATTATCGCTTAGTTGCGTTCCGCGATATGTCAAATGACACTGTCTTTATTACCAGATCTACTGCTAATTCAAAAGAGACTATTGAAATTGACGGAGAAACTTATCCTCTTATCAAATTAGAGATTTCAAACACATCACACCCGTTCTTTACTGGTAAAATGAAACTTGTTGACACCGCAGGACGTGTTGATAAGTTCCGCAGTCGCTACGCTAAGCACTTAGAGGCAAAAAAATAGACTAATTTCATGTTTCATACGTTTGTAGCTCTGTCGTAATGACAGGGCTTTTTTTGTGTGAAACTTATGTTATTGGCATGTTAGCTACAAAATATCTTTAACTTTGCACAAAACATACAATACTAACCCTACAACATATTTAACAATGAAAACATTTTGCCTACACGACGCACCAAACAGAGATAATTTATTGCCTTTAACATTCACTCGAGGTGTTGGAGGTATAAGAGTTGGTATTATTACCATTATCGAAAAGTGGGAGCATTTTCTTTCACGAAAAGGTTATCAGATTGTTCCCGAATATTTGCAAAAAAAGTATTCCCCAGTACCGGATGGCGAAACCATTGTGATACGTTCAGGTGTTTTGCCCGATAAAAATTTGGTTAAGTCAATAGAAAATTTAGCCCAAAACCAAGCTCTGTTCCGCAAGGGCAAGTGGATTGCAGTAGCAACACAAGCTAAAAATGTCCAATATAATAGCTTCGACACTGAAGCATTTGAGAAAATTGAATATGAAAACGATATTCGCGAAATAGAATACCCATGGAACATATTCAAACTGAACGATATAGAATTAAAATCAGATTTCGATATAGTAACAAAAGGTATTGCTTCGGCTCCTATTTCTGAAACAAATAGAGTAATTGGTAACGGTCGCATTTTTATGCACCCGACAGCAACCGTTGAGGCTTCAGTGTTAAACACCAATGGCGGAGATATTTACATCGGACCGAAAGCCGAAATAATGGAGGGCTGTTTGGTACGTGCTCCGTTTGCATTGTGCAATGAATCGACACTTAAAATGGGCGCAAAAATCTACGGCGCCACAACCATAGGTCCTAATTGCAAGGTTGGTGGAGAGCTAAACAACGTGGTTATATTCGGATACAGCAACAAAGCCCACGATGGATTCTTAGGTAACTCAGTAATCGGCGAATGGTGTAATTTGGGAGCAGACACAAACAACTCGAACTTAAAAAACAATTACGCCGAAGTAAAAGTATGGAACTATCCGCAGCAGAAATTTATTAGAACAGGATTGCAGTTTTGCGGTCTAATTATGGGTGATCATTCTAAAAGCGGTATCAACACAATGTTTAATACGGGAACTGTTGTAGGAGTTTCAGCGAATATTTTTGGCTCGGGATTTCCGCGTTCTTTTATACCATCGTACAGTTGGGGAGGTGCTTTAGGCTTTAAAAATTACGATATCAATCAAGCTCTCGACACCGCACGGCTTGTTCTTGAACGCAGGGGCTTGATATTAAATGAAATAGATGAAGAAATATTAAGACATATTTATCAGTTATCACAAGAACAATAGAAAACATAGTAATACAAACAAAACAGCAAGATGTTTCAGAAGTGTCCAAATGCAAGGCGCTGAGATTGAGGGTGAAGGAGCGTACATGAAGTACGTGACTGAGTCCGAATATCGAAAGTAACGCAGCAGTTGGATACTTATGAAGCGCCTTGAAACATGACATTTTAACAGGTTTTAAATCTTTAGTTTACTTTTTGTTATAATTAAAGCCGAAAACTTATTTACCATGACATTTGACGATATTCATAACGAAGAAGATATGACGTTCCAGCTCGATTCGCCCGGAGCGTACCCAATTATTAATGACGATAAATCTACCTTGGAATATGACGAATTTGTTCCAGTGCCTATAATGCCATTGCGTAATGCCGTTCTGTTTCCTGGAGTTATTATTCCCATCATTGTAGGACGCTTAAAAAGTCGCAGATTAGTTGATACGGTTAACGCAGGAAACCGCATCTTATGTGCCGTTATGCAAAAAAACGTTGACACCGAAAACCCCGGTTTTGATGATTTGCATAAATACGGAACCATCGGCGTTATCATCAAAATGTTTGAGATGCCCGATAACTCGGTAACCGTTGTGCTACAAGGGAAACACCGCGTAGAGATAAAATCAATTATGGCGATAGAACCATATCTCACGGGACATGTAGCGAGGGCTGATGAGAAAATCCCCGCACAACGTGAATTTGAGGCTTTGGCAGGCTCAGTCAAGGACTACGCGCTTAAACTAGTCAAAGAGTCAGATAATTTTCAAAATGAATTAAGGTTTGCTCTACGCAACATAGAAGACAAGCGATATTTGATAAATTTTGTAGCATCGAGCAGCAATCTTAGGCCAGACGACAAGCAAAATTTATTAAATGCACCAAACTACAAAGAGCGAGCTTTAAACCTGTTGGAGTTGTTAAACAAGGAGTTACAGCTTACACAGCTGAAAAACGATATTCAAGGAAAAGTTAGAACCGATATCAACAGGCAGCAGCGAGAATTTTTTCTTAACCAACAGATAAAAACTCTGCAAGACGAGCTTGGAGGCGATCCCGTTCAAAATGAAATCGAACAGATGAACGAACGGGTAAAAACCAAAAAGTGGTCGAAAGAGGTTGGCGAAACATTTGATAAAGAGCTTGCTAAGCTACGGCGCATGAACCCCATGGCTCCAGACTATTCCGTTCAGTTGAACTATCTGAATACATTGCTCGAACTGCCATGGAACGAATATACAGAAGATAACTTTGACCTAAAAAGAGCGCAAGAGACATTAGACAAAGATCACTACGGTCTCGAAAAGGTCAAAGAGCGAATAATGGAGCACTTAGCAGTGTTGAAACTGAAAAACGATATGAAATCGCCAATTATTTGTTTGTATGGACCTCCGGGAGTTGGTAAAACATCGTTGGGGAAATCCATTGCAACCGCACTTGGACGTAAATATGTAAGAATGTCACTCGGCGGACTCCACGATGAATCGGAGATACGCGGTCACAGAAAAACATATATCGGCGCAATGCCCGGACGA
>DAOSIN010000037.1:0-10091 GCA_035366675.1 Salinivirgaceae bacterium
AGAGAGGAATTACCACTGTAATTATTCTTTTACATTCCCGCAAGTTACCATTTATTAACTTTTTAAATTCATAATGTTATGAGTGGTAAACTTACTTTTAAAAAAATTGTAAAACGCAACGGAGTTGTTGTTGATTTTCAGGTTGAAAAGATTGAGCATGCTATTTTCAAAGCTATGCGCTCGATAGGCAAGCCAGACAGAGTTAGAGCAAAAGAACTTAGCTTTGATGTTTTAACAAAGCTAGCAAAAGAGAATCAGAACGAGTATCCTACAGTCGAACAGGTGCAAGACTGTGTCGAGAAAGTTCTTTTTGAACAGGAAAGTTTTGAGTTAGTCAAATCTTATCTGCTTTACCGAAAACAACGAGAGCAATCGAGAAACGCAAAGGAACTTTTTGGCAATATTGATGCAATCGACAACTATTTGGGTATGCAGGATTGGCGGATAAAAGAGAGCGCAAACTCAGCCTACTCACTTCAAGGATTAAACCAACATATCTCTACACTTATAACATCGCAATATTGGCTCACAAAACTGTATCCAGACAACATTTCTGAAGCTCATAAAAAAGGATATTTTCATATTCACGATTTAGGATTTTTAAGTGTCTATTGCGTTGGTTGGGATTTAAAAGACTTGCTGTTATCGGGCTTTAGAGGCGTTTTAGGAAAAGCGGAAAGCAAACCAGCACGTCACCTCAGAACAGCACTCGGACAGGTTGTGAACTTTTTCTACACTATGCAGGGCGAAGCTGCTGGAGCACAGGCATTTTCGAACTTTGACACCTATCTTGCACCGTTTATCAGAGAAGACAATCTCTCATACGAGCAGGTAAAACAAGCCATGCAGGAGTTTCTTTTCAATATAAATATTCCGACAAGGGTCGGGTTCCAAACCCCATTTACAAATATCACAATGGATTTGGTTGTCCCCGAGTTTATGAAAAACGAACCTGTAGTATGGGGTGGCAAAACATTAAACGAAGTTTACGCTGATTATCAGCCCGAAATGGATATGCTAAACAGAGCATTTGCCGAAGTAATGTTAGAGGGAGACGCCAACGGTACTCTGTTTTCATTCCCAATCCCCACCTACAATATTACTCCCGAATTTGATTGGGAAAGCCCTGAATATGAAGGAATTTGGGAGATGACCGCCAAATACGGTATTCCTTACTTCTCAAATTTTGTCAACTCCGACATGAAGCCTGATGATGTTCGCAGTATGTGCTGCCGTTTACGATTAGACAAACGTGAACTTAGCAAGCGCGGTGGCGGTCTGTTTGCGTCAAATCCGTTAACAGGCTCGGTCGGCGTTGTTACGATAAATCTTGCTAAATTGGGATACGAGGCAACATCTGAAGAGAATTTCCTTCAACGCCTAAAAAACCTAATGATATTGGCAAAAGATAGCTTGGAAATCAAACGCAAAACCATTGAAAATTACACAGAAAAAGGACTTTATCCATATTCGAAATTTTACTTACGTCATATATATCAACGTTTTAACTGCTATTGGAAAAATCACTTTTCCACTATCGGCATAAACGGAATGAACGAGTGTTGCATAAACTTTTTGGGTAAAAATATTGCACATCAGGATAGTAAGGCTTTTGCGCTGAAAATTATGGATTTTATGCGCAGTGTATTAGAAGATTTTCAGGAAGAGACTGGAAACATCTATAACTTGGAGGCAACTCCTGCCGAGAGCGCAGCATATCGTTTTGCGAGGATTGACACAATCCAGCACCCCGATATTATAACAGCAAATCCAGAGGCGTACGAAAACGGAGCTGCTCCATATTACACCAACTCAACGCATTTGCCTGTAAACTATTCAGATGATATTTTTGAAGTATTGTCCCAACAAGATGATTTGCAAACAAAATACACCGGAGGAACTGTGCTACACCTCTTTACAGGCGAAAAGAACATGCCCAGCTCAGCCGCTAAAAACCTTATTCGCAAGATAACAAGCAAATTTCATCTGCCATATATAACCATTTCGCCAACCTTTAGCATTTGTCCATCACACGGATATATTTCAGGCGAATATTTCAAATGCCCAAAATGCGAGTTAAATTGCGAAGTTTACAGCCGAATTGTAGGATATATGCGCCCCGTTAATCAATGGAACGACGGAAAACAACAGGAATTTAAAGATAGAAAACTGTTCGATATAAACAAAACAGAATCAGCAATTAATAAAGAGTACGTGAAAGTTAATGAGAAACAAGAAGTTTATATCTCTAAATAGCTGAAATACAGCAACCTAAAGCATAATCTTACGAATTTCAACAATTTTGTTATTAATTTTTAAACACGAGTGATATTAAACAAACTTCAAGAAAAAATTGATTTAAAAACAAAGCCTCTTGGCTCACTTGGTTATCTTGAGAAATTGGCGTTGCAAATAGGAACGATTCAAAACACGCTCACTCCCAATTTGCAAAAACCGACTATTGTTGTTTTTGCCGCCGACCACGGCATAGCAAAAGAGGGCGTAAGTGCTTATCCGTCAGAAGTGACTTACCAAATGGTAAAAAACATCTTAAATCGCGGTGCTGCAATAAATGTCTTTTGTCAACAAAACAACATTGATATACAGTTAGTTGACGCCGGAGTAAATTTCGATTTTTGTGATTATAATTCACTTATAAACGCAAAAATTGCAAAGGGCACCAATAATTTTCTGTATCAAAAAGCAATGACCGAGCAACAGTTGGAACAGTGTTTCCACTATGGAGAAAAGATTATCGACCAGCTATTTACATCAAATTGTAATGTCGTGGGGTTTGGCGAGTTGGGTATTGGCAACACCTCGTCGGCGGCGATGTTAATGAGTTGTCTGTGCGGATTGCCCTTGGAAGATTGCGTAGGAAAGGGAACGGGACATACAGACCAACACATTCAAAAGAAACTGGCTATTTTAGAGCAAGCAAAACGGTTTCATGGAGAAATCACTGATATAAAGGAAGTTGTGATGACATTTGCAGGTTTTGAAATTGCACAAATTTCGGCTGCAATAATTCAGGCTCACAAAAGAAATATGTTGATTTTGATTGACGGCTTTACCATTACAACCGCTTTTTTAATAGCCTACAAGATTAATCCCAATGTGATTAAAAACGCAATATTTTGTCATGTCAGCAGAGAAAAGGGGCATCGCAAACTACTTGATTACTTGAAAGTTGAGGCTCTTTTAAACTTAGGTTTAAGGGTCGGCGAAGGCACCGGTTGCGCTGTTGCATATCCAATTATTGTAAGTGCTGTCGAGTTTTTAAACAATATGGCAAGCTTCGAGAGTGCCAATGTTTCAAATAGGTTGAGGTAAAAGGTACAAGGAGAAAGGTAAAAGTCAGATACCAAAGTTGAATGACCAAGAGAATTGCTAATTGAAATAACGTGAAATACCAAATTGAACTTTTTTTCGCCGCACTAATGTTTTACACAAGAATACCTTGCCCTAAAAAGGTTGATTGCTCGAACGTTGACCTGGACAAAGCATCGCGGTACTATCCTTTAGTGGGTGTTATCGTTGGGGCAATATCTTTTTTGATATACTGGGGAGCTTCGTTGCTGTTTGGAAACGCTATAGCCGTTGTGGCATCACTAATCGCAGGAGTGTTGACAACCGGAGCCTTTCATGAAGATGGCTTTGCCGACACTTTCGACGGTTTTGGAGGAGGCTGGACAAAAGAGAAAATCTTAGAGATAATGAAAGACAGCAGAATAGGAACTTACGGAACGGTCGCCCTGATTTTGCTGTTTGCGATAAAAATTGTGTCTCTTTACACATTGTTACCAAAGCTCGAAAAAGAGGGTTGGTCTATGCTGTTTCTGTTTTTTATTTTGTACCACTCTTTGGCTCGATTAACTTCAGGAAACATCGTTTTTATATCGCAATATGCCCGAGACGACTTAACGTCAAAGGTTAAACCTGTTGAAAAACATGCAACACGAACTGAAATCATAATCTCATACGTGTTGGGACTTACTCCCCTAACGATTTTTACAATAATAAATCCTATTGTCAGTATTGTTCTGTTGCCACTGTTTTTACTTATTGTCAAGGGGAATCGCTATTTCAAGAAATGGATAAACGGCTACACAGGCGACTGCTTGGGGTGCGTGGAGCAATTAGCCGAAGCGATAATAATGTTAACTTTTGTAGCGATATGGAAATTCATGTAATCAGACACACTCGCTTAATACACGGACTAAACAGATGTTACGGACAAAGCGAAGTGCCTGTTGCAGACAGCTTTAAAGCCGATGCTACTGAAATAAAACAACTTCTACAACCGCCTTATGATGCCGTGTTTTGCAGTTCATTAAAACGGTGCGTTTTATTGTCTAATGAGCTTGATTTCAGCAATATAAACATTGAGCCGGCTCTGAAAGAGATGAATTTTGGCAGTTGGGAAAATCAATGTTGGGACGATATTGACAGAAATCAACTCGAAAAATGGTGCAACGATTTTGTTAATGAACGTCCACCAAATGGCGAAAACCTACAAGACCTTTACAATAGGGTTACAGACTTTATTACTATCTTAAAATCAAAACCTTACAAAAAGGTGCTACTAATTACTCATGCAGGAGTAATCCGCTGTATCCATGCGTTTTTCAACGATATAGAGCTAAAAAAAATATTTGATATTCCTGTAGATTTTAACGAAATATTTATTTATAACACATAAAACTCACTATATTAGACACTTCTAATCTCTAATTTCTAACTTATAATTTTAAATGAAAGGATATATACATATTTACACCGGCAACGGCAAAGGAAAAACAACCGCAGCGTTAGGATTATCATTGAGAGCTGTTGGCGCAGGGAAAAAAGTTTTTTTCGCTCAATTTGTGAAAGGTGAAGCCTATTCGGAAGTTAAAACTGTACAAAAGTTTTTACCCGATATTACAATAAAGCAGTATGGGCTAAAATGTTTTATCTACGAAAAGCCCTCGCAAGCCGATATAGATGCTGCTCTCGAGGGGCTTAAAGAGGTTTCCGAAATAATTTTATCAGGAAAGTACGATGTGATTGTGTTAGATGAGGCAAACATAGCTATCTACTACAACCTCTTTACTGACGACGAGCTTATAAATATCATTAAGCAAAAACCAGACGATACTGAAATTATTATTACAGGTCGCTATGCAACAGACAAACTAATTGAATTTGCCGATTTAGTTACTGAGATGAAAGAGATTAAGCATTACTACAATCAAGGTGTACAAGCGAGAAAGGGTATCGAAAGCTAGAAAGTGAAGAAACGCCGAAAAAAATAGTTATATTTGAATGGCATAAAACAAAAAACCCGGCTTCATCACCAGCATAAGGACTGGGAGAGGATTGACCGGGACGACAGTACAAAGATAATACTTTTATGATTGTCTCAAAAACAAATAATCAATCCAGAAGGAATGACAAAATTATAGATATAAAAAAATGAGAATAGGCGGATTTACAAAACAAAGTCTTATCGACTGGGAGGGAAAGGTCGCAGCCGTTGTTTTTACAAAAGGTTGCAACTTTCGCTGTGGATTTTGTCACAATCCCGAATTGGTTTATTCTGAACTAATTAAAAGAACTGAAGATATTCCTGAACAAACAATTTTTGATTATCTCTCGACCCGAAAAAACTGGTTAGACGGTGTAGTTATCACAGGCGGAGAGCCAACCCTACAAAGCGATTTAAAAGATTTTATCGAGAAAATTAAAAAAATGGGCTTTGTTGTAAAATTAGATACAAATGGCTCATTACCAATCGTTTTAAGAGAGCTATTACAAGCCAATCTGCTCGATTATGTTGCTATGGATATTAAAACCGTTTTCGAAACTGAAGCATACCAGAATATCTGCGATATAAAAGACCATCAGCTTCTCACAAAGGTTAAAGAGTCTGTCGAAATACTCAAAGAGTCAGGCATCGACTATCAATTAAGAACAACCGTAGTTCCTAAATTTCACACACAAGAGATGATACGCGAGTTACAAGAACAGTTCTCGTACTGCAACTACAAATTGCAGGAATATAGGGAGACGAAAATCATATCTACAGACTAAACCGCTCTTAAAAAATATTGATTTTTAAATCTAATTTTCAGCAAGTCAACCTTTAGTATTTTACTTTAAATCGCTTTCTAACAGACTTACTTCTCACAACAACATCAACCTTTTCAAAAATCGTAGTATCAATACTTGAAAGGATATTCTCGGGAGCAATCAGAATCTTCCCAGCAGGATGCTCCCAAACCGAAAACCGACCCTGAATCTCGTTGTGACTTGCGTGATTTAGTCTAGCACCGTAAAAGTTAGAGAGTTGCGCTATATGACGCTCAACCGGCACTGTCGTATCAGCAACAATCGAATGTACGCTTTTGGATTCCACAATATAAATCGGGTTGTTTGCAGTTTTAAAGACGTGTATCTCGCTACTGTTACCGAGAATATGGCTTTTGGTTGCCGAATATATCAAAAGTGAACATAATAGTGTCGATAATCCGACTAAAGTTCTGGGACTGTGCGACTTAAAATAAGAGTGCGCTATCAGGAAAAGTGCGTAAATAGCAATAACCATAACCACATCAATATAAATTCCGGTAATCTGGCTATAGGGGAGTTTTGCAATCAATTCGGTAGTTCCTGTCATAAACTTTAGCATTAAATTAACGCACCACGCAACTATTTTAGCCAAAGGCGCATAAAAACTTAGTGCCATAAATAAAATTGCCCCTTGAATAATAACTCCCACTAACGGAACAATTACAATATTCCCCAATAGAAAATATAACGGGAACTGATTGAAATAGAGCAAACTAACGGGCGTTGTGGCAAGTTGAGCCGATATCGACAATGCGCTAAGACTCCATATCTTATCAAGCAGTTTGTTTTTAAAACAGAAAAGGTTGTATATGGGTTTATGAAATTGAAAAATACCGAATACCGCTAAATACGACAGCTGGAAGCCTAATTCGAACATTATGTTTGGATTAAAAATCATAAGGAAAAATGCCGAAGCAAACAGCGAATTTTGTCCTGAATACTTTCTGCCGGAAGCCTCGCCTATAACCAAAAACGAAAACATTAACACAGCTCGTTTTACTGATGGAGCCATTCCTGTAAAAAAGGCATACAGCCAAAGTGCTGTAATTACTATAACGATTCTTAAAATCCTGCCTTGACGGAAAAATGTTAGCGGTTTAACTATCCAGCTAAGAACCAAGTAGATAATACCCACGTGCAATCCGCTAACAGCCAGCACATGCATTAGCCCCGCTGTTGTAAAAGCACTTTTCAATTCGGGGTCGAGACTCGCCTTATCGCCTGTCGTTAAGGCTATAAGCACGGCATTTTGATTACCGGTGATTCCAAATTTTGTAAAGCATTGCTCAATCCAAATCCTAATGCTTGATATCCACTGCTTTATTTGAGCAGGTTCGTCGTAGCCGACAATTGTGCACTTTCCTTTGGGAACAAACGAACTGTAATAAATTTGCTTTCGGTTTGCCCAAGTTTTGTAATCAAATTCGCCGGGGTTACCGCGGTTTTCTATTTTTTGCAGTCTTGCGGTGCAAAAAATAATATCTCCCTCTTTCATAGGAGTTTCGGTCGTATCGGCAAGTAGTCTTACTTTTACTGTTTTATCGAGAAATTTATGATTATCAGCAAAGTACAATCGTCCAAGATATCTATTCCTATTGTTTATCCTGCCCTCGTTTTGTTCAATTATAACGGTAAATCCGCTATTGTTTTCAAAATCGGGCAAATCTCTGAGGGGTTTTGCATTCTGTGCTAATATAAAACCAACTAAAAAACAGAGAGCATTAAACCCAAATCCCCAAAAAATATCAACCTTTATGTTTTTTATTAATCCGTAAACAACAAGCAAAACAGCCCATAACGCAAGAGCTACAGACAATAACCATGTACTTTCAATTTCGAAATATTGAGCTATAATAATTCCCGAAATCGTAAATAAAAAAAGACGAAAGAAAGGCGACTGTTTAATAAATAGTGCCATTACACGTGTGATATGCTAATTTTTTAAGTATTGTATCTGATAATCTCATATAGTCCTTTAAACGAGAACAGTTTGAGCAATACCGACAACAATAATCCAACAGATATATATATTGCTAAATAATAGTACCAACTGAATAAAAAATGTTGTCGTAAAACAATAACAAGGAAACCTAACATCACAATCGCAACTAAAAAGAGAAAAAACTTAACCGCATATTGCTGTCGCACTTTAAATCCAAAAACTTTTACCGCAATAAAAACTTGAGCCGAAGCGGCAAATATTTGTGTCGCAAGACTTGAAATAGCTGCGCCAGTTGCCTGATAACGAGGCACTAAAATCAGGTTAAGAATAATATTTAAAGCCATTGAAATTGATGCCATTGTATTTAGTTGTTTCATCGACCCGTTTGCTGTGAGCAGAGTGCCGAAAATATAGGTTGTTGCAATGGGCACAAAGCCAAGAATAAGTATTCCAAACACATTTACACCATATGCATTTCTGTGATGGTAAAGCAACTGTATAATATCGTATCTAAAGAAGAGACATCCAAAGGCTAATAACAGAGCGGGAACAATTAACAACATAAGTGCGAGTTTTACAATTTGTCCCACATCTTCCTTGTTTTTAATCATATACGAAAATATTGGAAGTAAAAGCCCCGCAAATAAATATCCAATCATTGTTGCTGCGTCTAACACCCTAAAACCTTGCGCGTAAATACCAGCATCTACTGCACCTTCGGGCAATAACCGTTCAATCATTACAGAATCAATTCTGTTGTAAAACGCCATTAGCAATATAAGCAAAGCATACGGGAAGCTCTGTTTTAACATTGCGCGGTTAAAAGCTAAATCGAAATGGATTTTAAATTTATCAACTTTACTAATTACAATAAGAAATGCTATTAAAGCGGTAATTGAGTATGATAAGGTTTGTGCATAAATAAACCATTCGATTTTAAACGGTGTTCCGGTGGCTCTTCCCCAAAGCAAATAGGAACATATAATAATCATAAGCGTTCGGTCAACAACGGACATCAGGCTGTCGGTCTTGAACATTTGCAACGCCGAAATATTGCTACGCAGATATAAAATAAATGAGGACAGAAACTGATTGAACATCAGCATCAAAAGCATATTAAGCTGATAACCACGATATCCGACAATAAGGGCGGCTGATAACGTTATCACGGCATAAAAAACAGCCAGCAAGCCCTTGAGTGCCACAAGGTTGGAAAAGTGTTTTGAAAGCAAAAACTGATGTTGTGCAATATTGCGATTGTTGTAATTTGTTATACCAACATCTAATAAAATATTTAAGAGTAACGAGAAGTTAAAAAGGGCAAAGTACATTCCGTAAGCACTTTCCCCAACGGCAAGTTGTACACTTCTATCTATTCCAAACACCCAAAAAGGCTTAACCAAAAGGTTAAGGAAAATTAAAAGGATAAGGCTGGAGACAAAAGTTCGTTTCAAGTTGGTTGTTTTTTATGATATGCAAATATAAATATCATAAAGCAATTAGCAATGCGGTGCACTGAGTAAAGTCGAAGTGTACAATGAGCAATTAACAATTTTGAGTTACTAATTTCTTTCAACATTTCGGCTACGCTCAGTGCACCGCTTTTACAAACATTTTATTCTATTGTTTTTGAACCATTAAGAAATTAAGGAATATTAAGAGGAGACGGAGCATGCTCCGTCTCTACATTGCCCTGACACTCAATTAATTGCTCATTGTTAATTGCACATTGCTAATTGCCTATGGTGTATTCGGCTATCATCAATCCATCGCGCAACGGTAAAATGATATTCTGAAAACGTTTGTCGCTGTTTATCATTGCATTAAATTCAGCCAACGCCTTGGTCGAAGGGTCGTTATGGGCAGACAAATCTAGAACCTTTTCGTACCACAACACGTTATCGGCAACGATAAATGCGTTTTTGTTTAGCAACGGAATTATCAATTGTAAATATTGAGAGTATTCAGTTTTATCGGCATCTATAAAGACCAAATCGAATTTTCCGTCCAATTGGGGCAGTATTTCTAGAGCCTC
>DAOSIN010000038.1:0-9955 GCA_035366675.1 Salinivirgaceae bacterium
TACCATTGTAAAATTTTAAAATGATTGGACTATTTTAAAATTACAATTGGTATAATGTGCAAAAACAGTGATTATTATACTTTTTTTTCTAACTTGCACCTTATTTTAACTGCGAAGAATATGTATGAACAGCTATTGAATCTTGATCCGGTCAAGATTAATTTCTCCAAAGCGGGAATGGATTTAATCAACTTTGTACTCGCATTTGTTATGTACGGTGTGGCACTCGGCATTAAGCCTTCAGTGTTCAAAGAGATTTTTAAAAAGCCCAAATCAGTGATACTGGGTGCTATCTGCCAGATGATACTCTTACCTGCGCTGACATTTCTGCTCGTAATCATCCTAAATGACCGTATAACACCGATGGTAGCTATGGGTATGATATTAGTGGCAGCCTGCCCTGGAGGAAACATATCCAACTTCATGTCACAGCTATCCAAAGCCAATTCCGAGCTTTCTATCTCTTTGACAGCTATCAGCACCTCGCTTTCACCGCTCACCACTCCCGGCAACTTTGCTTTGTGGGGAGGGCTTTATGTAAGGTATCTCAACAAACATGCCGCAGGAGCTTTACAGCCTCTCGAAATTCCCATTTCGGACGTTATGGTTACAGTTTTCATCCTGCTCGGTATACCCCTTATACTCGGCTTGTTGACCAACAAGTTTCTACCTAAGGTTTCCAAGAAGCTCAAAAAACCAATGCAGATATTCTCCATCCTTTTCTTCGTTTTGATGGTAGTTCTCGCGTTCGGCAACAACTTGCAGCTCTTCCTTCAGTACATCTGGTACATTTTCTTTATAGTCTTGATTCATAATGCTCTGGCACTGTCAATCGGCTACGGTGTAGGCACTACCTTCAAGATATCGCGTGAAGACCGCCGTACCCTTACTATCGAGACTGGCATACAGAATTCCGGACTAGGTTTGGTGTTGTTATTCAACCCTAAGATATTCCCCCCTGATCTTATGAACGGAGGAATGCTCTTTATCACCGCATGGTGGGGTATATGGCATATAATATCCGGACTAACAGTCTCTGCAATGTTCAATTATTCCACCAAAAGACGCCTTGCCAAGGCTCAGAAAGTTAATACATAATTTAAAAATGAATTGAATAGCTATGAAACGACTAAGTATAATCCTGATAATGACGAGACTCCTTTTCCCAACTTTGTCATATAGTCAAGTGGAAAATACGGAACCCGAAGTGCTTGTGTCTCCGCCAGACACCGTAGTTAAGAACACCGAGATCAACGAGCTGGCTAAAGATGATATCATCAAAAAAGGTCTTTCGTTCGGTCCACTGCCAGCTATTGCCTTTGACAACGACAAGGGATTCCAATATGGAGCCTTACTCAATATCTACAATTTCGGCGACGGCTCTTGGTACCCCGTACCCAAATCACAGTGGTATTTAGAGCTTTCAAGATTTACGAAAGGATCTCAACTCTATGTGGTGTCGTACGACAACCGTACCTTGATTCCCGGGGTACGCCTTTCAACTGCACTCCATGTAACAAGGGACAAGGCACTCGATTTTTACGGCTTTAACGGTTACGAGTCCTTTTATGACAGAACCGTGGAAACCGGATTTTACCGTATGGACCGTATGGTGCATACTTTCAAGGTTGACTTTACCGGCAAACTTATCGGCAATTTCTACTGGAAATCAGGTTATCATTTAAGCCATTTTGAGACAGGAGCCTTCAAGGGTGAAAACTATACTCTTCCGATCACTCTTTTCGAGATTTATAAAAACAGCGGTATCATACCCGAAGAGCAAGCCAAAGGGGGTATTTCAAGCGCTATCAGGGCGGGCGTGATGTATGATTCGCGTGACTTTGAGGCAGCCCCTTCCAAAGGTATCTGGGCAGAGATCAACGCTGCTTTCGCTCCGGAGTTTCTGGGCACCTCCATAGGCTATACCAAATACAACCTCACTTTCAGGCACTATTTACCCATTGCAAAGGACAAATTAGTTTTTGCCTATAGGCTGAACTGTCAGGGTTTCCTCGGTCAATCACCTGCTTTCTATGTGCTCCCGTACGACATATACCTTGGCACCGGATATGACAGAGATGGATTCGGCGGTTACTGCACCGTGCGCGGTCTGATGAGGGGACGTGTTCAAGGAACGCACACCTGCTATTTCAACGCCGAACTGCGCTGGAAGTTTGTAGGCTTCCATCTCTGGAAACAGAATATCGCCCTTGCACTGAGCGGATTCTTTGACGGAGCAAGAGTTTTAAAGGGAGTTGATATTAGCGGATTATCAGCATATGAATATCCTCAAGGTATTGGCATTCCAACTCTACTTTCCGGAGAAAAAGAGAAGTTCCACCTAAACGCCGGAGGCGGATTCAGGTTTATAATGAATCAAAATTTTATTGTAGCCATCGAATATGGCAAGGCATTTAATACACAAGATAATAGCAAAGGTGCCCTATATATAAACACGGGTTTCCTCTTTTAGTCGTATTATACCAATTGTTAATTGATAATTGTACATTGCTAATTGCTTAAATAGTAGCCCCGACAGGAATCGAACCTGTATCTAAAGTTTAGGAAACTTCTATTCTATCCATTGAACTACGGGGCCCCAAGAAAAGAAAGGAGTGCAAATATATTCATTTTTTTCAAAAGCCCGAAAAGAACTCGAAAGTGTTTTAAGTAGAGACGTCACATTGTGGCGTCTCTACAATGCTGTAATTTTCAAATCACTAACCACAAACCTCTTTTACCTTGCTCACTTCGACTTCGCTCAGTGCATCGCCTTTTACCTTTCACCTTCGCTAAAACTGCTGCAACACCCGATGTGAAAACAAATCGCCTATAGGCAAATGCATTTGGTAATATGAAAGCAACCGATTTAATACAACCTGCCTTTGAGCCCTCGTAAGCTTTATGGTTGAAAAATCCATTATTGGAGTATTTTTTAATCTATCAAGTAAAACTCCAATATCTTCGCTGTCATAACTCTGTGAAACGCCAAATCCAAACGTTGGATAAATTCCCAAATATTTTGAAAAATGCGCCATAAAACTCAAATGAAAACAATTCCACGTATCGCGTGATTGATCAAACAGCTCTATTGAGCTTACAATAAAGTCAAACAACACTCTATTTGCAACTTGCTCACGCAATGTTTTAGAAAGCAACTCAGAAATAAACAGACTTATAAATGTCTTCCCATGATTAAATGGAATATCAACAAAAGGCTTCCATAGCTGAACCGCCTTAATCCGTCGCATGTCAGAATATCGACTACCATAAAAACTAATTTCTACCAAAAAAAGAGGTTGAAACAGAACACTGTTTTTTACTGATTTTGATTTCTTAGATGTGATAAAACTCAAACGCCCATGTTCAGACGTATAGGCATGGACTATTACCTGAGAATCGCTATAATCTACAACCTGTAAAACAATTGCCTTGGTGCTCTCCAATTCCATTTTGGAAAATTTTATCGGTGCTACAAATATAAGTCTTTTTCGGCTTTTATTTGTATTTAGTAGAGACTGAGCATACTCCTTCTCTACAACACCCTAATATTCAGCTCATTAGTCACCAACTACAAATTATCAATTGATGGTAGGTTTGGGCTAAAGCCCATAAATAATGTATCGCAAACTTATCCACGACTTAAAAAACATGACTATCGACTAATAATCAGACAGTTAACCACTAATTACAAATTGCTAATTGTTAATTGTTCATCGCTAATTGCTAATTGCTTTCAACTTTTAACTCAAAATTCGTTAACTTTGCGGGTTAAACAATTAAGATTTTCCGTATATGGAACAAAATATATATAAGAAAAATGATACTCAACAAACAGAAGAAAACTCTAACAAACCTAAGTTTACAGCTAATTTTGGTAAACTAAACGTACATAGCTGGTTATACAATAAACCTACAATTCCACTAAAAAAAGATATTGTTGAGGTTGTATTTAAAAACACACGAAAAGAGTTTTTTCACAATGTCAACAACTTGAACCTTAAAATAGGCGATATTGTAGCTGTCGAGGGTTCTCCGGGTCATGACATTGGTACAGTTTCGCTCACTTCGGAAGTAATTCCAGAGCAGTTGCGTAAATACAATCTTTCGTTAGATTCAGAGTTCAAAAAAATATATCGCAAGGCTAAACCCACCGATATTGAAAAGTGGAAAGAGGTTATGGCGTTAGAACACACTACCATGTTAGAGTCGCGCAAATTGGCTCGTGATATGGGTTTGAGTATGAAGATAGGAGACGTAGAGTATCAGGGAGACAAGACCAAAGCAATCTTCTATTACATTGCAGATGAACGAGTTGATTTCAGACAGCTAATCATTGTTTTAGCCGAGAGATACAAAATCAGGGTAGAGATGCGTCAAATTGGGGCAAGACAGGAAGCCGGACGTATCGGAGGCATAGGTGCCTGTGGCAGAGAGCTTTGCTGTAGCACATGGATTGGAAACTTTGTTTCGGTTGCAACTAACGCCGCTCGTGCCCAAGAATTATCGCTAAATCCACAAAAATTAGCTGGGCAATGCTCAAAACTAAAATGTTGTCTAAACTACGAACTTGACAGTTATTTAGACGCAAAACGTGATTTTCCTAGCCAAGATACAATTTTAAAGACCAAAGAGGGAGATGCCACTCACCAAAAAACTGATGTCTTTAAGGCAACAATGTGGTACAGCATTGATAATGACGAGCGTAATCAAGTTGTACCACTTAGTATAGAAAGAGTTAAAAAAATTATTGAACTTAACCAAAAGGGAATAATCCCCGATAAATTAGTCGATAAAAACGAAATGCAAATCCCTACACAGAAGCAAGAAGAAAAAATGGATTACCAAAACGTTGTAGGTCAGGATAGTTTAGACAGATTTAGCAAACAAAAAACACGAAGTAGAAGTAATAAAAGACGGAACAAAAATCGAAGACTACAAAATCCGGGAAAAACCGCCTCTAATAAAGACTTTAAAAAAGAAAATGATCAAAAACAAGAAAACGATTAATTGATTATCAAGATGAAGCACACATTATCAGCTTTTTTAATCACAACTACTATTTTATTGCTAACAGTTTCGTGCGATAAAACAAGGGTTTATGAAATAAACATACCCATAAGTGGTGAAAGTTGGCACAAAGACTCAATCTATTCGTATAATTTTGCTATCGAAGATACTGTAACCGCGCATAACATTTTGGTTAATATAAGAAATACAGGAAATTACAGATATCAAAATCTATTAATTTACGTTGATTTTGAAATGCCAAACAATCACACAATTATTGACACTCTAAACTGCATCCTTGCCGATAAAAAAGGCAAGTGGTACGGAAAAGGCTGGGGAAGCATTTGGTCAAGCACTATACCGTACAAAGCAAACATTAGATTTCCTAAAAAGGGCAACTATTGCATTAAAATGAATCACGCCATGCGTGACGAAAACCTAAAAGCAATAACCGATATTGGAATAAGAATCGAAAAGAGAGATTAACGCAGTGGGAAAGAACAAATTACAGCGTTTTGCCGAAAACGCAACATACCAGCATGTAGTGCAGCCCGACATTATAGAGGCTCGTTTTCAAGATAATTCCATAAAAGGAAATTGGCACAAACAGATGTTCAAAAACAACAATCCTATTGTAGTTGAGTTGGGCTGCGGAAAAGGAGAATATACAGTTGAACTAGCGCGCAAAAATCCTAACATAAACTACATCGGCGTTGATATAAAAGGAGCACGATTATGGAGAGGAGCTAAAACGTCAGCTGAAGAAAACCTTAAAAACGTCGCCTTTCTACGAACTCGCATAGAGTTTATAACAAGATATTTCGCCCCTGACGAAGTTGATGAAATTTGGATTACATTTCCCGATCCACAAATCAAGCCGAGACGCGCCAAAAACAGGTTAACCCATTCGGCATTTTTAAGTCGTTATCAACAATTTTTAAAGTCTGGTAGCGTTGTACACCTTAAAACAGATAATCTGTTTTTACATAGATATACAAAATTGGTTCTCAAGCATAACAACATTCATATTGTCGAATCAAATGAAGACATTTATTCCAACAAAAACATTAACCACGATTTAACCATAAAAACGACTTATGAACAAATGTTTATGAAAGAAGGATTTCCAATAACATATTTAAAATTTATTCTCGATAAATCAATAAAAATTACAGAACCCGAATATGACCACCACGAACTATTTCGAAACTGTTTACCAGATAGTGCGAATGATTCCGAAAGGTAGAGTTACAACATATGGAGCCATAGCGGCATGTATTGGAGGCAAACAGGGAGCAAGAATTGTTGGCTGGGCATTGAACAACACATTAAAGTTGCCAGAAACTCTTCCAGCACATCGAGTTGTTAACAGAAACGGAATGCTGACAGGAAAGCGATATTTTGTTGATAATAGTATGATAAAATTATTAGAATCAGAAGGGATTAAAATTTCGAAAGATAAAATAGAGAATTTCAAAGAGCATTTTTGGGACCCAATGAAAGAATTATCGTTATAACGCATTAAATATCATGGCACTAACAGTTAAAGATATTTTCAAAAGCTTACAAAAAGTAACACATCCGGAAAACAAGTCCGATATTGTTTCTCTCGGAATGGTGCAAGAGGTTAAGGTAACAGGCACCAAGGTTTCTTTTACTTTGGTGTTCAAGAAAAATAGCGACCCCACAATAAACCAAATCAGACAATCATGCGTAAAGCAATTAGAAGCAGATTTTAAAGATATCGAAGTTCGTGGAAACATTAATATTAAAGCATTACAAAAAGACCCTGAACTATCTGGATTAGACAATGTTAAGAATATAATAGCTGTTGTGTCAACCAAAGGAGGCGTAGGAAAATCGACAGTTTCGAGCAATTTAGCCATTTCGTTATCAAAATTGGGATACAAGGTCGGGCTTTTAGATGCTGACGTTTACGGACCAAGCCTACCAAAAATGTTCGCTTTAGAACACGACAGACCTGAGGTTAAAAATGTCGGAGGAAAAACCGTCATAACTCCGTTAGAAAAATATGGATTAAAACTTATCTCAATAGGATTTTTTGTCGATCCCGAACAGCCACTGATTTGGCGTGGACCTATGACAACTAATGCTATTAAGCAAATTTTACTTGAGACGGACTGGGGCGAGTTAGACTATTTGATTATTGATACGCCACCAAGCACAGGCGATGTCCATTTAACTGTAGTCCAGACAATTGCACTTACTGGGGTAGTCATAGTTTCAACACCTCAACAAGTAGCCATTGCTGATGTAATTAAAGGAATTAACATGTTTAGAACCGAATCTATAAATGTTCCCATATTGGGAATAGTTGAAAATATGGCTTGGTTTACTCCAGCAGAATTGCCTGAAAACAGATATTATATTTTCGGTAAAGATGGCGTTAAAAAGATGTCCGAGAAGCTCAACATACCGATTATTGGACAGATACCTATTATTGAAAGTATTGCAATCGATTCAGACAACGGAACACCCTCGGCTACTAAAGAGTCTATTGAAGAGAGTGCTTTCCACCAATTAGCAATAAACGTTGCAAAAGCCGTTGATAAAAGAAATATAGAGATACCACCAACTACAATAGTTGAAGTAAAATAAAAATATATAACAGCCTTGAAAAAACTACTTAACATATTAATTGTAATTGTTGCAATAGTAGCAACTTCATGCTCTACGCAAAAAAACACATGGAGTCGTCGTGCGTATCACCGCGTAACAGGCTATTTTAATGCGTATTATAATGGCAACCTCGCTTATCGCGAAGGAATGAAAAAAATTGAAAAGGATTCAAAAGACAACTACAATCTTATTCTACCAATTTTCCCATATTCAATAACAGGAGCATATTCCAAAGCCACAGGCGATATGGAAACAGCTTATAAAAAAGGCTCGAAAGTTATTCAAAAACACTCTATTACAGTCAAACCTGTCAAAAAATCTAAAAGACACAGAAATAACGATTTTTATAACCAACCCGAGTATAATAAATGGACTTGGCACGCATATCTGTTGATAGGGAAATCGCATTTTATGAGACGTGATTTTTATGCAGCTATCGAATCTTTTTCGTTTATAATACAAACGTACTCTAACATGCCAATCAAATACGATGCACAACTCTGGTTAGCGAGAACTTACACAGAAATGGGTAACTTCCGTAAAGCCGAGCAGAGTATTAAACATATTGAAAGCAACCCCGACTTTCCAAAAAAACTCGAACGCGATTTTAATTTACTCAAAGCCGACTTTCATTTAAAACAAAAACAGTATGAGCTTGCTGCCAAACATTTAGAAATTGGAGCTAACCTTACCAAGAGAAAGGCAGAAAAATATAGATACAATTTTATATTAGCTCAGATATATCAAGAACTTGGCGATGATAAAAGCGCATTTGAAAAATATTCACAAATCATCAGACGTAACCGCAATTACGAAATGGGATTTAATGCACGTATCAATTTAGCTCAAATAGCAAGCAAAAACGAGAGCGACAACACAATCCTGAAAAAAGAGCTTAATAAAATGATTCGTGATGATAAAAATATTGAATACTTAGACCAACTCTACTACGCGTTAGGAAAAATTGCTGAGAATGAAGGAAAATTAGATGAAGCCAAAACGCTGTATTTGCAATCGGCACACTCTTCAAAGAACAATAAAAATCAACAGGGGCAATCATATTTGAGTTTAGGAAAACTCTATTACGCAGAACCCGACTATATAAATGCACAAATGTACATTGACAGTGCTATATCGTTGGTTTCTAAAGATATTCCTGATTTTACAACATATTTTCGCCTTTCACAAAATCTTAATCAATTAGTATCATACCTTAACGCTATTACAACACAAGACAGTTTGCAGAGCATGGCAAGAATGTCCGAAAAAGAACGAAATTCATATATCGATAGAGCTATAGCAGAATTGACAAAAAAAGAAAGAGAAGAGAGAGCTCGCGAACAGATGGACAGAATAGCAACCTCGCAAATGCAACAGCAAAGTCGGTTTATAGATCAAACAACCCCATCATCGGGAGCATGGTATTTCTATAATCCAAATACACTGACGTCAGGTTCAATGTTGTTTCAATCAAAATGGGGGAACCGTGTCTTAGAAGACAATTGGAGACGCTCTGATAAAGCATCTACTGGAGTAAATCTGTTTTCAGACGAACCTATTACAGCAAGTACCACCAACGAAGGTCGTATAACCGATAATAAAAAACGCGAATATTATCTGCAAGATGTTCCATTAACCGACTCTGCCATGGCTGCGTCCGATAGCATCATTCATGAAGCAATGTTTATGGTAGCTGGGATATATAAAGATAAAATAGAAGATATACAAAAAGCACAAGAAGCATATCTTGATTTGCTAAGTCGATTTCCAGAAACTGAACACGAACTTGAAAGCTGGTACCATTTATACAAAATATTTAACACTCTGGGAGACAACTCACAAGCAGACATTTACAAACAGAAAGTTATAGACAAATACCCCTTAAGCAAATATGCACAATCGATGACCAATCCCAATTTCTTTAAGCAAGAGGCTGCAAAAGAGCAAGAATCAAGATTTTTATACTCAACTACTTATAAACAATTTGAAAAAAATCAGTACGACAATGTTATTAAAAACGCCGATTTTGCCGACTCTCTATTTCCGGGAAATCCTTATCAAACAAAATTCGCTTTGCTAAGAGCAATATCAATCGGGAAAACAACCGATTCTGCAAATTTTGTTGCCGTAATCGACAGCTACATAAAATCGTACCCCGGTGCTCCCGAAATGGCTCTCGCAAAAGATATCAAAAATTATCTAACAGTGCCTCAAAAAGAACCTGAGGGTGTTGTTAAAACCAAGGAAGAGGGATTGTTGACAGAATCAGGAAAGCATGAGGAAAAGTTTGTCGAATATATATACG
>DAOSIN010000039.1:0-9879 GCA_035366675.1 Salinivirgaceae bacterium
ACACTATCTTGAACATATGATGTTTAAAGGTTCGAATGAAATTGGAGCACTCGATTGGGAAAGTGAAAAAGTTTTATTAGATGAAATTTCAGATCTGTTCGAGCAACATAAAGCAACATCAGATGTTGACGAAAAAAAAGCTATTTATGCGAAAATAGACAGTGTTTCACAGATTGCATCAAAATTAGTTGCTGCAAATGAATATGATCGCCTGATTAAAAGTATTGGAGCTAGAGGAACTAACGCATACACATCTAACGAACGGACAGTTTATATGAACAATATTCCAAGCAATGAGCTTGAAAAATGGTTAAAAATTGAAAAGAGTCGTTTCGGTCAGCTCGTTTTACGTCTTTTCCATACCGAACTTGAAACTGTTTACGAAGAGTTCAACATGGGGCAGGATCAAGATGACCGCCAATCGTATTACATGCTAATGGAAAAACTATTCCCAAATCATGTGTATGGAACACAAACTACAATTGGCAAGCCCGAACACTTGAAAAATCCTTCAATGGTTAATATCTACAACTACTTTGACAAATACTATGTTCCAAACAATATGGCAGTATGTCTTGCTGGAGATTTAGATTTTGAAGAGACCATTCAATTAATAGATAAATATTTTGGTGGATTTGAAAGCTCACCGGTAGAGCCAGTTATTCATGAGCCGGCTGGAGAAATTGTTGGTGAGGTTGTTGGCGAAGTCTTTGGACCAAAGAGCGAATCAATGCAAATGGCGTTTCGTATCGGTGGAATAAAATCGGAAGATAGAAAATGTGCAACTATAGTGTCAAGCATATTAAGCAACAATAAAGCGGGGCTTATTGACCTGAATTTAGTTCAATCGCAAAAAGTATTAAGTGCAGGAGCTTACTGCAGTTTTATGAAAGAGTACGGGAGGTTTACGTTCTATGGATATCCAAAACAGGGACAGGAATTAGAAGAGATTAAAGATATGCTAATGGCAGAGATAGACAAAATCAAAAAAGGCGACTTTGAAGATTGGTTGATTACGGCTGCAGTAAACGATCGTAAGCTATCTACTCTACGTTCTCTTGAATCAAACGGCAGAGCGCATATATTTGTGTCGGCATTTACCGATGGAGTTGACTGGAAAGATTATATCTCTTTTAACGACGAGCTTGAAAAAGTTACCAAAGAGGATATTGTAAAGTTTGCCAATGAAACCTTCAAAGACAATTATGTGGTTATATATAAACGAACAGGCAAAAACGAGAATGCGGTTAAAGTTGAGAAACCTCAAATTACTGCTATTGAAATTGATAGAAGCAAGCAATCTGATTTTATGACAAACTTCTTGGCAGAGCCACCATCAAAGAAAATAGAACCTGTTTTTGTTGATTTTAAAGAGGCAATTCAAACATCATCTTTGTCGAACGGAGTTAACGTAAGTTATATCGAAAACACTGTAAACCCGTTGTTCGAGATGTACTATATTTTCCCAATGGGCAAGGACCATAACAAAAAATTAGAAATAGCAGTTAACTATTTACCATTTTTGGGAACCGATAAATATTCGCCAGCTGATCTGCAAAAAGAGCTATACAAAAACGGTCTGTCGTTTGGTGTAAGAACCTCAGACGATGAGTCTTACGTCTATATCTCAGGACTTGAGGAAAATCTCAGTGTTGGTGTTGAGTTACTTGAACATATTTTAGCCAACGTAAAACCCGATCAAGAAGCTTATGATGAGTATGTTAAAGGTATCATTCGCGAACGAATGAATGCTAAACAAAATAAGGATAATATATTGTGGCAAGGATTATTAAACTATGGAATGTATGGTCCAAAGTCAGCAGCCACCGATATTTTAAGCAATAGTGAGTTGATTGAAATCAACCCCGAAGAGCTAACAAATTTGATTAAGGAGTTACATAAATACAATCACGAAGTATTCTACTACGGTCAAAAAAAACTTGCAGGCGTGGTTGATTTGCTAAATCAAAACCATTTAATGGCAGAAACAATGATACCTGTTCCAGAAAAAACTAAATATCCTGAACGAGAAACAAAACAAAACGAAGTGTTTATTACAAATTATGATATGGTTCAGTCAAATATTGTTATGTTGTCAAAAGGTGGAGAGTTCGATGTTACTTTGATGCCAAAAATCAGATTGTTTAATACGTTTTATGGAAGCGGATTATCTTCTATTGTCTTCCAAGAGATGAGAGAAGCACGTGCTTTAGCATATAGGGCTTATGCTAATTACAGCACTCCCTACGATTTAGAAGAGTCGCATTATCTAACAGCATTTGTTGGCACGCAGCCCGACAAAATTAAAATCGCAACCGATGCCATGCTCGACCTTATGAATAATATGCCAAGTGCTGAAAAACAATTTGTTGAAGCAAAAGAATCGATATTAAAACAAATCGAGACTTCAAGAACAGTACGCAGAAGTGTATTTTGGACACACCATAGTAATATGAGACGTGGAATCGATTATGATATAAATAAAGTTATATATGAAGAGGTGCAAAATGCCGATATTAATTCTTTTAAAGAGTTTTTTGACTCGTACATAAAAGGCAATCAATATACTTTCTTAGTTCTTGGAAATAAAGCCGCTATAGATATGTCAGTATTGTCTAAATTAGGCGTAATAAAGGAACTTACGTTAGAAGAAATTTTTAACTATTAAAAAATAAAATTCAAATCAAACTCTGTTTTTCTTTGATTATAATAAGGAAAACAGGGTTTTTTAATTCAATCAGTCAAATACCATATCTATAAAAGTGCAGGAATTAATATTTCCTCCAATAAATCCAAAAATAAAAACGGAGGATAATCGACAATACATACTCGATCCAGTTCGTAAAGCGTGGGTTGCTTTAACTCCCGAGGAGTGGGTGCGACAACATGTTATTGACTTTCTTATTAATTATAGAAATTATCCATTGGCTTTGATGAAAACAGAAGCCGCGCACAAAAGTAGTGTGGGAATACGCAGAACTGATATTATCGTATGCGATAAAGTCGGAAAACCAGCTATGATAGTCGAATGTAAAGCTCCAGATGTAAAAATCACTCAAGAAACCTTGGAGCAGATTGCGAATTACAATTTAACAGTTAAGGCAGAATACCTGTTAGTTACCAACGGATTAGTCCTCTTTGGCTATAAAATTAATTTCGATACAGGTAAAATATCATCATTAAGCGAAATACCTAATTATGATGATTTGCTTTAAAAAAGCAATAAAAAAGCCGACAACTGATTACTCTTCAGTGCCGGCTTTTTTATATCAACAACAAATTATTTTTTTAAGTTGTGTTTTTTTACGAAATCGTTAATTGGACCTGCTAAACTTGGCTCTCCAATCTCTAAAAGCTCGTATCCAATCTTAATGGTTGGTTTGTTAATTTTAACAACACGGCTCAAATCGATAGGAGTAGCGATGATAACAGCATCACAAGGAGTTGCGTTAATTGTTTTTTCAAGGTCTTTGATTTGTTGTTCTCCATAGCCCATTGCTGGAAGCAGTGTTCCAATATTTGGATATGTTTTAAATGTCTCGGCAAGTTTTCCAACCGCATAAGGTCTTGGATCAACAAGTTCACCAACACTGAATTTACGAGCTGCGACAATACCAGCACCAATCTTCATATCACCGTGAGTTAGGGTTGGACCATCTTCGACTACTAATACTTTTTTACCTCGAATCATTTCGGGTTTATCAACAGTAACAGGAGAAGCTGCATCAACTACAACAGCCTTAGGAGCAGCAAATTGAATGTTTTCGCGTATAGTTTGAATATCTGCTGCATCAGCGGTGTCAATTTTGTTAATTACAACAACATCGGCTAATCTTAGAGTAGTTTCGCCCGGGTAGTAATTAAGCTCATGACCAGCGCGGTGTGGGTCAACTACCGTAACCATAAGGTCGGTTTCGTAAAATGAGAAGTCGTTATTACCACCGTCCCAAAGAATCACATCGCAACCATCGGGGTCGTTTTCTGCTGCACGAAGGATAGCTTCATAATCAACGCCAGAGTAGATAACATTACCTGCAACAACATGCGGTTCGTACTCTTCCATCTCTTCGATTGTACATTTATGTTTAGCTAAGTCTTCAATTTTTGCAAAACGTTGTACCTTTTGTGCTGCAATGTTTCCATATGGCATTGGGTGGCGAATGGTAACAACTTTTAACCCTTTTGCTTCAAGTAATTCTACAATACGACGAGATGTTTGAGACTTACCACAACCTGTACGAACTGCACAAACAGCAATTACAGGTTTTGTTGATTTGATTTGTGTTCTCTTAGTTCCTAATAGTACAAAATTTGCTCCTGCAGCGTTAATTTGTGCAGCAAGACTCATTACATACTGATAGGTAACATCACTGTATGAAAACACACATACATCAACCTTAAATTTTTTGATTAAGTCCATTAATTCGCTCTCAGCGTAAATTGGAATTCCCTGTGGGTATAAAGGTCCTGCCAACTCTGCGGGATATTTTCTGCCATCAATATCAGGAATTTGAGCAGCTGTAAATGCTACCACATTAAACTGATCGTCATTGCGATAGTAAGTGTTAAAGTTGTGAAAATCTCTGCCTGCGGCACCAATAATAATCACATTTTTTTTTGACATAAGTAATCCTCCTTTATTTTTTAATTAACTTTGTTTTTAGCAAATTTAGTAAATATAAATACTATTGGCGTCTGTTTTATTAACGTGACATATATGTTAAGAAACATATTATATGGTATTAAATACTGATAAACAGTCTTTTATGAACTATTTAGCACACCTGTATATTGCACACGAAGATGAAGATTTGATGATAGGTAATTTTATTGCCGATTTTGTTAAAGGAAATAAATATAAAGAATACTCCTCTGAAATATCGCGGGGAATACTTATGCATAGACAAATTGATTTTACCACTGATAGAAATAAGGAGTACATTGAAGTAAAAAAACTTTTTGTTGAATCACATGGACGATACAGCGGAATAATTGCCGACATGGCTTATGATTACGTACTTGCAAAACATTGGAAGAATTTTTGCGAATTATCATTATCTGATTTTCAAAAGAAAATAAACCATATATTGTTACAAAACTTTTCAATAATACCGTTGAAAGGTAAAGTTATGTTGCCTTTTTTTGTGCGCAACAGGTGGTTAACTCTTTATAAAGAATTAAGTACTCTAAAAAATGTTTTTGTGGGACTAAGTAAATACCGAGGAGTGGAAGGGGACCCAGATAAAGCTATCGAGATTTTAGAAAGTAATGAAAATGAGGTGTTTAACAACTTTCTGAATACTTTGCTTACAGTTGTAACAAAGTTAAAAGTAAATTATCATGAGGTAAATAACATAAAAAACAACGTGATAAAAATGATAATATAATTAGATTTTTTGCTTAAAGTTTTTGTTATTAAAAATCATTTAATAAATTTGTACTCTGGTATTAATAACTATGTTTTTGAAACAATAATTTTTTAAACATAAGTCTAAATATTAATTTTGACATTAATCACATAAACAACAAATGAATATGAGAAAAATCAGACTATTTTTACTATCAGCTGCAACGCTTTCAATTGTTGCGCTAGTGGGTTGTAATAACCTTGACAAAATGAAAAAGCTTGCCGACGATGTTAGATTTGAAGTAACACCACAAATTTTAGAATTACACGGCGATAGCGTAAAAGTGAAAATCAAAGGAACATTTCCTCCAAAATTCTTTATTAAAAAAGCAGAACTTGAAGTTACTCCAGTGTTAAAATTTGCTGGAAAAGAGGTTACTCTTCCTTCTAAAAAATTCCAAGGACAAGATGTTCAAGGAAATAACCAATCAATATCATTTGATATGGGAGGAACTTTCGAAATTGAAGGCGTTTTCGCTTATGAAGAAGGCATGATGCAAGCAGAACTTTATGCTAGAGGCGAAGGTTCTATGAAAGACAAAAAACTCGGAATTTTCGACAAAAAAATTGCTGACGGTGTAATAATCACACCACTGTTAATCCAAGCAGATGCAAAAGTAGTTAGAGCTGCCGACAAATTTGTTCGCACAACGAGTGAAGAAAAAGGAGCGAAAATTAACTTCCTCATCAATCAATCAGACATTCGTTCTTCAGAGTTGAAAAAGGAAGAGATTAAAGCTTTACAAGATTATATTGTTGAAGTTTCAAAAGCAGAAAGAGTTGAAATTAAAGATATTATCTTAGAAGCTTACGCATCTCCTGATGGTCCAATTGAGTTGAATACTAGACTTTCAGAAAAACGTAAAGATGTTTCTCAAAAGTTCTTAGATCAAACTTCTAAGAAAGCTAAAATTGAGATTCCATCAGAAGCATATAAAGCTCGCTCTACTGCAGAAGACTGGGAAGGTTTTCAAAAATTAATGCAGCAATCTGATATTCAAGATAAAGACTTAATCTTGAGAGTTCTTTCAATGTACACCGACCCTGTTGTACGTGAAAAAGAGATAAAAAATATTACAGCTGCATTTGAAGAGATTAAAAAGCAAATTTTACCAGATCTACGTCGTGCAGAATTTAAAGTTGTTGTAACTGTAAGCGGATATACCGATGAAGAGTTGAAAGACTTGGCAGTTAACAATCCAGATACGCTCAAACTTGAAGAGATTTTATTTGCAGCAACCCTGTATGAAGGTGATTTAGACAATCAATACAATATCTACAAAAAAGCAGCTGAGCTTTATGCAGATGATTGGAGAACACACAACAACTGCGGTTGGGCAGCATTTAAACAAGGTAGATATGACGAAGCTGAACAATATTTTAAAGCCGCAGGCGATGTTGAAAAGAGTGCTACTGTAACAAACAACATTGGTGCATGCCAATTGATGCGCAAAGATTATGCTGCAGCTAAAGAAACTTTAAGTGCAGGAGGCTCAGGCTCGAAAGAAGCTAGCTACAACCAAGCTATAATCGCATTGAAAGAAGGAAAATATGAGCAAGCAGGAAATCTGTTCAACTCAGCAGGATTTAACACTTTCAACAATGCATTACAAAAAGTTGTAAGTTATAGCCAAACACAAAATGAAAGAGCTTACGACTCAGCTCTTGAAATTCTTGATAAAGTTGAAAACAAAGAGGATGCTTACGTATATTACCTAAAAGCTATTATTGGTGCTCGTCGTCAGGATTCAGACCTAACAATGAATAATTTACGTACAGCATGCGAAAAACAAGCAGATCTTAAAGAATACGCTAAAAAAGACCTTGAGTTCTTTAAATATTTTAGCGATGCTGTATTTGCATCAATTGTAAATTAAAAGTAATATATTTTATTCATAGTTTTAAAAGAGCAGTCGACAGGTTCGACTGCTCTTTTTGTTTTCATGATTAAATTAAGGATATAAAAAATTACACTTTGCACGATTTTTGAAGCAATACTAGACCAAGATACTATTAACAAGATGTTTAGGTCTGTAATAATATTTTTTATAGTTTTTTTCCCTTTTTTAGTTTTTTCTCAGAGCGAAGATATTTATTCATTTGTTAATATCGGGGAACTAGCTCCAACTTTCACAGTTAGAACTATTGATGGGAAAGTGATAGATGTTGACAAGTTGAAAGGGAAAGTGATTCTTGTAAATTTCTTTGCTACATGGTGTCGCCCATGTATGGAGGAAATGCCTCATATAAATTTACTTAAGCAGAAATATAGTGACGACGAGCTTGTGATAATCTCAATTGGAAGGGAGCATCAAATTGGAGAGCTTGAGATTTTTAATCGTAATAAAAAATTCTCTTTTAGTATTGCAGCCGATCCCGATAGAAAGATTTATAACATGTACGCAGAGAAAATGATACCTAGAAATTATATAATTAACAAAAAAGGTATTTTAATATATCAAGGCTCTGGTTTTACTTTAGACAGTTTTAACCAAATGGTAAAAGTGATAGAAAAAGAGCTGAAGACTAAAAATAGGCGTAATTAATTGAAAAAATAGATAACAGAAACGTTGTTGATTTCTGAAGCATAGCTTGTCATTACTAACTGCATTTTTTTTGACTTCCTGATTTTTTCTGCAATATCAATTATTTCATTGTTTTCAAACCCTTCGAAACGCATGATATATTTTATATGTTTCCACGTAGGCAGTATTGTGTAGTCCCTTGTTGTAACTGTTATTTCGTTAGCGTAAAGAGATGTTGTAGGCGATTGTTCAAATGTGTCAAAGCTTTGAATGTTAGGAATAACCAATATTTTTTTTCCCTTAGTTTCAGAAGTCCATTTGTAATATTCAAAATCTATTTTTTCGTCTGATGTCTCTTTATTCTCGTAATGCCACTCTATGGTGTGTATCGACAAGTGACAGCCTATTATAGAGCTTATTTGATAGCACGCCATATATGAAGCGATATCGGTAACAAGACCCACTATTATATTATCGTCGTTAGTGGTATCGGGTGTTTTAATTATGTTCCTTTTTGCCATGTTACTTGTTTAGTAATCTTGTAATTGCTCATTATTGAAAAGCATAAAGGGCTTCGCGTGAGGCTGCCTGTTCTGCGTCTTTTTTTGAGCGACCAACGCCAACACCTATTATATTATCGTTAATGTAAATATTTGATATAAATAGTGGTCTGTGGTTGTTTGATGTGGGGTGTAGGATAGTGTCGTATCTGAAATCAAATTTTTTGTGTTGACACCACTCAATCAGTTCGCTTTTGAAGTTGTATATTGTATTATTTCTGTTTTGAACAGATATGCATGAAGGTAAAAACTTGTTTATTACAAAGTGTTTTGCTTTATCAAATCCTCTATCGAGAAATATTGCACCTATTAAAGCTTCAACCGCATCACCCGTTAGGTGAATAGATTTCCGTAAGTTAGCGCGAGTAACGATTATTTTATCAATCCCTGTATCTTTACTAAACTTCTCCAAATTAGTACCATTCACGAACCTTGAACGCAACTTAGTGAGTTCTCCCTCTGTCATATCGGGATATTTGTTGTAAAGATATTCGGCTATGGTCATACCAAGCACAGCATCGCCAAGAAATTCAAGGCGTTCGTTGTTTATAGTGGTGCCGTCTGAGGAAGTAAAAGAAGCCGATTTGTGAATTAAGGCTAGCTTATAATACTCAATATTTAACGGATTAAATCCAATTATTCTCTTTAACTCTTTTCTTAGTCCACTATTACTGCAATAAAATATTGAAACTAAAGCTTTAATACTTTTATGCATGTAAGAGAAAGTTACATTTTTTTGAATATTATGGTAGCGTTGTGTCCTCCAAATCCAAAATTATTTGAAAGAGCTACTTTAATATCACGTTTTTTTGCTTTGTTGGGTGTAAAGTCAATCTTCGGGTCTATTTCAGGATCGAGATTGAACAGATTGATTGTGGGTGGTATAATACCTTCGCGAATAACGTAGATACATGCTAATGCCTCAATTGCTCCAGCTGCACCTAACATGTGTCCGGTCATTGATTTTGTTGAACTTACACTTAATTTATAAGTGTGCTCACCAAAGGTTTTCAAAAGTGCTTTAGGCTCTGCGATATCGCCTAATCCCGTTGAAGTTCCGTGAGTGTTTACGTAGTCAATATCAGTTGGTTTTAAACCTGCGTCTTGAATAGCGAGACTCATAACTGTGGCGGCTCCATCTCCTTCAGGATCGGGGGCGGTCATATGGTGTGCGTCGCAGTTCATTGCACCGCCAACGACCTCAGCTAATATAGTTGCGCCACGTTTGACAGCGTGTTCATACTCTTCAAAAATCAGGCTTACACCTCCTTCTGCCATAACAAAACCGTCACGGTCAGTATCATATGGACGTGAAGCTGTTTTTGGGTCGTCGTTTCTGGTTGAAATAGCTTTCATGCTATTAAAACCTCCAACACCTGCTTCATTA
>DAOSIN010000040.1:0-9731 GCA_035366675.1 Salinivirgaceae bacterium
TGATAAGTCCCATTTTACGATCGCCAACAAGCTCGGCAGGAGCATTGCTGAAAACTAACTCACAAGTAGGAGAGCCTTTAATCCCCATTTTGTTTTCTATACGACGTACTAATACAGCGTTACTGGTTTTGTCATATAGAAACAGTGACAGTCCGCGACCATCACTGGTTCCTTCTTCAGAACGAGCTAAAACAAGGTTAATGTCAGCATCTCCGTTGGTGATAAATCTTTTAACACCATTTAGATACCATTTTCCGTCAGATTC
Organism: Salinivirgaceae bacterium; assembly: GCA_035366675.1. Lineage (GTDB taxonomy): Bacteria > Bacteroidota > Bacteroidia > Bacteroidales > Salinivirgaceae > JAAYQU01. Next base: position 266 of record DAOSIN010000040.1, read on the forward strand.
GTTATATGTTGCTCTTAGCTGAACTGCTTGCAAATCGCTACCTGCATCAGGTTCTGTAAGTCCCATTGCTGCGGTGGCTCCTTTATTAAATCGTGGTAAATATCTTTGTTTTTGCTCTTCTGATGCAAATTCGTGAATGGTTTCAGCACAGTCTTGCAGTCCCCATATATTGGCAAAACCGGCATCAGCGCGTGATACTAGTTCAGCTGCCATTACGTAAGGCACCATTGAAAAGTTTAAACCACCATACTTGCGTGGTAGCGACATACCAACCAAACCAGCTTGTGTTAAAGTATCATGGTTTTGTTGTGTTCCTTTAGCATAAATAACTCTGCTATTTACAACTTCAGGACCTTCTTGGTCAACCGCTTCGGCATTAGGAGCTATAACGTTTCCACAAATATCACCTACTATCTCTAAAACTTTATCGTAGCTGTCAATCGCGTCTTCGTAATTAACTGGTGCATAATCGTATATATCTTCCTCAGTGTAATTATTTTCTTTAAGAGCAATAATTTTTTCCATCAACGGATGCGTTAGATGAAATTTCATATCTGAGTTATCTGTATAGAAATTAGCCATTGCTTTATTTTTTTATAGTTTTTATTTGCTGTTTTTCTTATATGCTGCGATCATTTTTGGAATAATATCGGTTATATTTCCAATAATTGAATAATCAGCAATTGCATTAATTGGTGCATGCGCATCGGTGTTTATAGAAATAATCATTGATGATTGATCCATACCCGCACGGTGTTGTATCTGTCCTGAAATTCCACAAGCTATATATAGTTTTGGGCGGACGGTAATTCCTGTTTGACCGATTTGTCGTTCGTGTTGGGCAAATCCAGCGTCAACAGCTGCACGCGAAGCTCCAACTTCGCCACCTAATACGGCAGCCAAATCATATAGAAGCTTAAAGTTTTCTTTTGAACCAACTCCATATCCTCCTGATACAATGATTGGTGCACCTTGAATATTTACTTTGCGTTTTTCAATATGTCTCTCGATTATTGAAACTACAAAATCGGCTTCACTAACAATAGACTCAACATCAATTTTCTTGATTTCGCATTTGTGAGAATTGTTGAAAATCTCTTTTTTCATCACGCCTTCTCTAACTGTTGCCATTTGGGGACGACAGTCAGGATTAATAATGGTAGCGATAATATTTCCGCCGAAAGCAGGACGTATTTGATAAAGTAAGTTTTTATAAACTTTGTCGGCTTTTTTATCTTCGTGATCGCCGATTACAAGTGATGTGCAGTCGGCAGTAAGTCCACTTTTTAATGCAGATGAAACACGTGGTCCCAAATCGCGTCCAACGGAAGTTGCTCCAAGTAGGGCAATTTGAGGCTTCGTTTTTGAAAACAGATCAATGATTATTGACGTGTAGGGCAGAGTTAAGTAATGCTCTAACTTTTTATGGTCTGCTATGTGTAAAACATCTACTCCATAAGGAGCTACTTGATTCACAATATTATCTAATTTGTGCCCAATGGCTATAGCTTCGAGCTTACAGCCTAATTGCGTTGCTAACGATCTTCCTTTTGTCAGCAATTCAAGACTGACGCCAGCAACTTGGCCCTCTTCTATTTCACAAAATACAAACAAATTGTTCACAGTATATAAATTTTAGAATTTGACATAAATTAACCGATAGTATGGTTTTTTATCAACTCAACTATCATCTCCTCAATCTCTTGGTCGTTGTTTCCAATTACTTTTGATTCTTTAGCTTGCAGTACAACGTTTTCGATTTCTTTAACTTTTGTTGGCGAGCCGTTCAATCCAAGCTGTTCATGATCGACATCAACATCATTTACAGAAAGTTCAGACAGTTTAAGATAAGGTCTTGAGTTATACAGCTGCATAAAATCTTCTGTAGCATTTTGCAGTTCAGAAGTAGAGCGAGCATGTTTGTATTTCATTGTAAATTTGGCGTTTCTGGGACGACACTCTGCTGCAGAGCCTGTAACAGTAACAACTAAGGGCAGCGTGCCTCTTACAGTTTCAACGCCGCGTTCTAAACGCCGCTTTACAATTATCTCTTTTCCTTTGACATCGATTATCTCTTCGGCGTACGTAATTTGTGGTAAACCAAGTTTTTCGGCGACCTGCGGTCCAACTTGTGCTGTATCGCCATCGATAGCTTGTCGTCCGGCAATAATGATGTCAAATTTACCAATTTTTTCTATTGCTTTAGAAATTGCATACGACGTTGCTAAAGTATCGCTTCCTGCAAAAGCTCGGTCAGTCAGAAGATAGCCGTTATCAGCACCGCGATATAAACCTTCGCGAATAATTTCTGATGCTCTAATCGGTCCCATTGTTAGCATAGTTATGGTTGTGCCTGAAATGCGATCTTTAAGTCGTAGAGCTTGTTCTAAGGCATTCAAATCTTCGGGGTTGAATATTGCCTCTAATGCTGCACGGTTGACCGTACCATCAGCTTTCATGGCATCTTTACCCACGTTTCGTGTATCGGGAACTTGTTTTGCCAATACTACAATTTTTAATCCACTCATCTGTTTTTTGTTTTATTATTATCAGAATTTTTTTTGAGTTTAGTTTTGCGTGACAAAGATAAAAAATAACTGCTTAATATGTAGTTTAATCTCAAAAATTGCTTTTTTGCATAATTTGTTTTAATTGTATTATTAATTTTTTAGGTTTTAAATTGCAGAACTTTATTGTCATAAAAGAAAGAAAGCATTAGCAAAACTTTGCAGTTGCTACGCTTTCTTTCTTGTTGTGCTCTTTCTAAGAGCTTTGCTAAGATTCGTGTCTTAGCTGTACCCACTTAAATCAGAAATTGAGGTTTTGAATAGACTTTGTTTAATTTGATTTTTAAATGCACATGGCTACTTTTTTATTTAAGATTAGCAAGCATTATTTTCTCGTTTAATCTTACAATACAAAGAAATATTATATTTTAATTATATGCAATCCGTATTTTTACGGATAGTCAGTAGGTATTTTCCGCAATTTATCTTTTATTGTTGAGCAAAAATTGTTACTTTTGTCTTGTCTTACAGAATTCTACGATAATGATTACAGCAAGATATTTTATAATAATATGTTTTATAACATGTTTAGCGTTTGATGCAAATTCTCAGACTATTGACAGTCTATTCTCTCAATTTGAACTATTGCAGCGTAAAAACGCTGATATTGAGCTATGTAACTCATTGGTTTTAAAATTACACGATAGAGGAAATCTTATTAACAAGCATATATTTAATAGGAATACACCTGAAGATAGCATCGAAATGATTATTTATTATGGAACAGCAGAGTATTTATACGAAAAATCTGAGTTCATAAAATCAAATGAGTGCGCTCAACTATCTTTGGAAATAAGCAAGAAACTAAATGACAATAATTACATGTTTGATAATTATTCAATAATGTCGTGTAATTATCAGAGAATCGGTGATTTAGAGAGAGCAATTGAAAATGGCAGCTTAGCATTAGAAGTTGCAAATATAACAGGTGACCCTAAATTAAGAAGCTCGGCTTTCAACAATATTGGCACCATATACATATACTCAAAACAGCCAGAGAAAGGAATTGAATATTTGAGTGAATCTCTTGAATTGGAGCGTACGTTGGATGATGATGAGAAAATTGCAACCAGATTAAGTAATTTATCCGAGGCATATTTGCAGATTAAAAATACTGATAAAGCACTATCACTGTTGTTAGAAGCTCTTGAAATAGATCGAAAGGCTAATAGGACCGATAAAATAGGGAGAAGATTGAGTGTTTTGGGTAGTATTTATCATGAAATGAACAATCTCAAAGAAGCTGAACGTTCTTATACTGAAGCAATTGAAGTGTTTAATATATCGAACAACGGGGTTTCAATAGCAATAACTTACTATCAGCTAGCAATGTTAAAGTTCAGGGAAAACAATGATCGAGAATCTCTTTCATACTTTGAAAAATGTATTTCGGTTTGCGATTCTCTTGATTTATCTTATGTTAAACACAAAGCTATATCTGGAAAATATAAAATTGCAAAAAAGATCGGTGATTATAAAAGTGCACTCGAGAATTTAGAGATATTTGTTGATATGCAGGATAGCATATTTAACCAACAAATGGGAAAGAAAATTGCAGATTTTCAGGTTAAATACGAAGCAGATAAAAAAGATGCCCAAATAAAGCTACAGAACGAACAACTTAAAAGGTCAAAAACAGTTCAGATTTTTTTGATATCCTTGGCAATATCGGTGTTGGTAATATCAATCCTACTTTTTCTATTTGCCCGAAACAAGAGAAATTATGCCAAAAAATTGGAGTTAATAAATAAATCGAAAGACAAACTATTTTCAATTGTTTCGCATGATATGAAAAGTCCTACGATAGCACAAAAAATGGTTGTTGAAGATATAATTGAACATTACGATAATTATACTACCGAAGAGATTAAACAATACTTCGGTCATTTACGAGATGTCTCAGAGGCACAAGTAAATTTGATGCAAAATCTTACGGATTGGTCAAGAATTCAAACAGGAAAAAACAAGTGTAATCCTATAGTTTTTAATCTGACAGAAATTGTTAATGATGCAGTTAATTTACTTTCAATCACGGCAGAGAGAAAAAATATTGAACTTATAACCGAAATGCCAGACGAGTGCTATACTTTTGCCGACAGACAGATGATAAGCACCATTATTAGAAATCTTATCAACAATGCGGTTAAATTTTCACATAGTGATTCAAAAGTTATAATTAAAATAACAGATTTGAAAAAAGGTTGGCAAGTAATGGTCGAAGATTTTGGAATCGGAATGAATGAAAAACAGGTTGTTAGCATTTTTTCTAAAAAAGAAACTATCCTTAGCGATGGAACTTTTGGGGAAAAAGGTAGTGGATTAGGACTTATAGTATCAATGGAATTTATTGAAAAGAATAATGGTAAGTTATTAGTCGAGAGCGCTATAAACAAAGGAACAAAAATATCTTTTGAATTAGAAAAAGCAGTATAAACAGATAGTATATTTATATTAAATTGACAGATAAGACTTTATATAATACCGTGAAAGTAGCGATAATAGACGACCATGAGTTGTTTAGGATAGGGCTACGCTCGGCATTAAACAAAAAGGATACAAAAAACAGGGTTGAAATAATTTTCGAAGCTTCAACCGGACAAGATCTATTTTCTTTCCTTGAACTAGGAAATCATCCTGATATTATTTTACTTGATATTATTCTACCAGATATTTCGGGAGTAGAAATATCACACCGATTAAAGTCTAAGTTCAAGGATATTAAAATAATAATTCTATCGTCTGAATCATCTGAGGAGTTGCTTTTTGAACTATTGGATATCGAAGTGGAGGGATATATAAGCAAAACAGATCTGACGTTTGAGGTACTGCAAGCTATCGATTCTGTTTGTGAAGGAGAAAACTATTATGGTAAAAGTGTTTCAAAAATTTTGTTTGATTTGTATAACACGGGAAAACTTATCCAATCCAAAAACAAATTTTTATTGCCATTTAGAAAAGCGAAAGGGTATAATGCCGATCTTTCGGAACGTGAAATTGATGTAATAAGACTTTGGTGCGATGGTGCAACTGCGAAGGACATCAGCACTATTTTAGATATCAGTACTAGAACTGTAGAATCTCACAAAAACAATATTTTAAAAAAACTTGGATTTGAAAAGTTTACAGATCTAATAAAGTACGCTATTAAAAAGGGGATTATTTCGATTTAAGCAACTAAAAAAATTAGTTTATTTTTTTTTACTATCCTTTTTATTTTTTGTATCGTAACTGCTTTCTGTCGTAATTGATTTTAGATTTCCTGTTTTTCTGTCTATTTCAACTTTGTAGTTACTGTTATTTAATACATCAATAGGCAGTTGCAATATATTGCCTAATTGGTTTATGCTCAGCAGCTTAGTGCTCAAGGTCTCTTCTCCAAGCAATACTTTAACTTCACATAATGCAGGTATTCTATAAACAGGACCACCGCTTGAAACTCTTTGGTTAGTTATAGGGTGATAGTTAGCATACTCAATTTCAAGCCTTAGGTGCTGATTTATGTTGTCATTACTATATTGTTGATTTGGAGAAATAAGCGTTACTCCAGTTTCCGCATCAAAATAGCATAGAGTTTTTAAAATTGGGGTAATACTATTTCCCTGTGGAGTAAATAGAAACTTAAAAGTATATGTTGTATCGATATTAACGCCTGTAAACAAATTAGTATATCGGTTTTCGACGCTATACATCTCCTCAATGCTCGCTTTCAACGATTCACCTTCGGGGAATGCTTCGTAGAGACCCGCAACTAACTCATATCTATGATTTCTAATTTTAATAATGAAATCAGAGACGTGTCTTGCCATATCTTCAATACTTTTTAAGCTTCTAACAGTCTCTTGAACAGGCACTTTTATTATTGTTGTATCGCTTTTTATATGGCGGTAAACGGTTTGAATTTCTTCACTTTCAATTTTTATAACTCCCAAATCACGAAAACTTCCATCTAACTCAACTTGCGTGGGGTTGAGCACATTAGGATATGGTGGATTTTTAATACTATCACTAATAGCATTAAAACTTGTTAAAACATTTTCTTGTGATAGAGAAAAATTTGGGATTATTGAAGGATCGTTCATATATGCGTACCACTGCGATGAGTCGGGGGTTGGAAACTGTGTAAACTGTATATCGACAATCTCGTAATGTATTGAATTTCTTTTTATTATGGATTTGTTGTCCAATCCTAAAAACTTTGTTGCATAACTTGAGTACGGACCTTTAAAACTTTGTGTTTGTTTCACTTTAACATCCATGGCAATGGTAGTTGCAGGTAGGTTGTACAGAAATAGAGGTGCTTCTTTTACCTCAGAATATGGGATAATATAAGGTTTAGCTAATTTTGTCTCTGATTTACACGAAATAGCAATACTTAGTGTAATTATTCCTATGCATATAAATAGCGTATTTTTCATATTGTACGTCAAATAATAACTCTGCAAATATAGTACATTTGATTGTATTTTGCTATTCAGATTCTTTTAGTCCAATTGTTTTGAAAGCAGAGCCTAAGTGCTTAATGATGTCTGTTGCTATTAAACTTTCATGACTCTCATTGTCTAACGCTTTGTCTCCCGCTATGCCGTGTAGCCAAACACCAAGTATAGTTGCATCTTTTGGTTTATAACCAACTGAAAGTAAGCCTGATATAATTCCTGTTAGTACATCTCCACTTCCGGCAGTTGACATCCCTTGATTTCCTGTGTTGTTGAAATGGACATTACCCTGTTGGTCAACAACGGCACTGTTCTTTCCCTTTAAAACCAACAACATATTCTGTTTTTTGCAAAACTTTGATGCTTTCTCAATTCGCTCCAGAGTGTCGTTACATTTGTCAAAAAGTCTGTCAAACTCGCCTACATGTGGTGTGAAAATTGATTCTTTCGGGATAAATTTTATAATATCGCGATTCTTGGCTATTAGGTTTAATGCATCGGCGTCTAAAACAACTGGGTTATCGTAGTTTTTAATAATGTTTAATAGCAGAGCTTCACTCTCATTACTTACCCCAATTCCTGGACCAATGCCTATAGATGTAAAACGTTCTAAATCATCACGCGTTAATTTAGATGTATTACTGATTGTCATTGCTTCTGGGATAATAGAGTTTAATACCAATTCGCCATTTTTACTGGTATATATGCTAACTAAACCAGCACCACTTCTTAAACATGCTGAGGCGCATAAAACCATAGCGCCATATTTGCCCTCGCTTCCTGCAATAATAAGCGTATGTCCGAAATTCCCTTTATGAGTATGTTTTGGTCGCGGTATGTATAAGCCGTCTATGTCAATAGGTTCTGTTAAAAAGTATTTTGTTTCAGCCAACTCTATTGCATTGGGGTGCAGTCCTATATCAACTATTGATAAATTTCCAACATATTTTGAGTTTTCGGCAAAAAAGAAGGCGAGTTTCGGTATTTGCAAGGTGTAAGTCTCATTTGCCATGATTATTGCACCACGGTTGTCTCTGTTATTGTCAGAAAACAACCCCGAAGGAATATCTATTGCTACTTTATGGTTGGGTAGTCTATTAATGTGTTCAATTACATCGGCATAAAAACCCTTTATTGGTTTATTTAGTCCTGAGCCAAAAATTCCATCAATAATAATCGATTCTTTATCAATTTTTGGAAAATCAAAAAATGTTTTACAACATAAAAAATCGATATTTTTTTCTTTTAGGCGCTGAATGTTTAAAAAACAATCTTTTGAAAATTTATCGGTCTCGTTTAATATTATCAAACTTGCTTGAACCCCTGATTCAATAAGCATTCTGAACAAAGCAACCGCATCACCGCCATTATTTCCCGGACCGGCTAATAAAAAATATTTTTTGTAACCATGTAAATTTATAAGCTTGTAAAACAGATTTGTTGCGGCTCTTTCCATTAAATCAATTGATTTAATAGGCTCATTTGCAATTGTGTATATATCAATATCTTTGATTTGTTTTGATGATAATATCTTAGTCATAAAAAAATAATTGTTTACTAAAACTGTTACAAATATAGATAGATTGAACCTTCTATTTAATTTTTATCTAAAAATAATATTATATTTGCGCCCAATCAAAACAATTAAATACTTAAACTATGTTTAAAAATCAACCCAAGGGACTTTTAGGAGCAGCTCTTGCTAATATGGGAGAACGCTTTGGCTTCTACGTAATGATGGCAATTTTGCTCTTATTTCTGAACAATAAGTTTGGATTTTCCGGCTCGGAAGGAGCTATTATTTATTCAATTTTTTATGCTTTAATCTACATCTTAGCGTTAGTTGGTGGGTTAATTGCAGATAAGTCAAAAAACTACAAAGGCACTATTATGGCAGGTTTGGTGTTGATGACGATAGGATACGTCCTCATTGCCATTCCCACAGAAACACCGGTAAAAAACTTCCCGTTGATTCTTGGCTATACTTGCTTCGGGCTGTTTGCCATAGCTTTTGGTAATGGTTTGTTTAAAGGTAATTTGCAGGCTGTTGTAGGTCAACTTTACGACAATCCTCAGTATGCCGACAAGCGAGAAACAGGTTTCCAAATCTTCTACATGTTTATCAATATTGGTGCTATGTTTGCACCCATTATGGCAGTAGGTTTAAGAAACTGGTGGGTACAACGCAATGGGTTTAAATTTGATGCAGATTTACCAGCTCTTTGTAATCAATTCCTTAATGAAACAATTTCGGATGACGCCAAAGTACGTTTATCGGAATTAGCAACTCAAGTTGGGGATGTAACAGGAGATTTAACTGCTTTTGCAAATAAGTATTTGAATATTTTTATGGAGGGATATCACTACTCTTTCGGTATTGCAATATTCGCAATGCTTATTTCATTGACAATATTCTTGGCAAATAAAGCTAAACTGCCCGATCCATCAGTAAAATCACCTGAT
>DAOSIN010000041.1:0-9656 GCA_035366675.1 Salinivirgaceae bacterium
TTTTTTGTTTCCTGCTTTATGAAAAGCCATTTCACTTTGTTCTGAATAATAGATCTCCTTCACAGGTTGCAGCATCACACTCTTAATCTTGGTCCGGTTTTCCGGAAAATGGTCGTTCAACTTCCGAGTTAATGCCTCTATATCAGTTCCCTCCTTTACTCTCAAATAGATTTCCCTTATCAGATAACAATCATTCTTAATGCAATTTTGCGCAAAACCTATCTCCGTATAGTCGTCATTCAGGTAGATGTCGGCTCCGAAAGTGGCGGTAGAGGGAATATCTTCAGCAATTGCACTCACAATGAAGTCAATCCCGAAAAAGTTTACAGGTTCGCCAACTATGTTGTAATGCCCGAAAACCTTCTCGGCAGCTGATCTGGAGAGTATAACCGAGTTTTTCTGTGCAAACGGCCTGTCAGTCGAGGAGAAAAGAATATCGATACCTGCAAAAGCGAAGAAATCGTTGTTAGTGCTCATCATCTCGTGTGCGACTCCATATTTGTTTCCTACTTTAATGTTGATGCCCATATTCATATCCTCAGCCGAGAAATAAACCAGTGGCGCTATCTCCTCTATCTCAGGGAATTGGTCTTTGAGGGCGGGCAGGATGGCATGATCGAAAAGCACTTCATTCTTAGTAGAGTCCCTCAATCTGTAGGTTCTATCCGCACTTGGAAAAAACGAGTTTACGCTGCTCTCACGATAGACATAGAGTGCGATAATTATACAAACGGTAAATCCGATTGCAAAACCGAATATATTGAAAGCCGAAAAGAGTTTATTCTTCTGCAAACTCCTAAAAGCTTGTTTTAAATGAATCATCACTAATTATTATTTTTTTTACTCAATACTCAATACTCAGAACTCCGGACTTTCCTCCACTACTTTTCCGTCGAACAAGTGAATCGTGCGGTGTGCGAAGCCTGCGTCGTGCTGGGAGTGTGTTACCATGATGATGGTGGTGCCTTCGCGGTTGAGTTCGCTGAGCAGATCCATCACTTCGCGTCCGTTTTTGGAGTCGAGGTTACCTGTAGGCTCGTCGGCAAGGATAAGTTTGGGGTTTGCAACCACGGCCCTGGCGATGGCTACACGCTGTTGCTGTCCGCCTGAAAGCTGCTGAGGGAAATGTTTTTCGCGATGTCCGATATTCATGCGCCTTAGCACCTCTTTCACCATCTCTTTGCGTGTAGCAGAGGGAATTTTAAGATAGGTGAGGGGAAGTTCCACATTTTCAAATACATTCAGCTCGTCAATCAAGTTGAAGCTTTGGAAGACGAATCCGATATTTTCTCTTCGCAAATGTGTGCGTTGGCTCTCTTTATAATGTCCTACCTCTTCGTCGTTAAAGTAATAATTTCCGCCGGTAGGATTGTCAAGCAAGCCGAGAATATTTAAAAGTGTAGATTTTCCGCATCCTGAGGGGCCCATTATGGCAACAAACTCTCCATCATTCACCTGAATATCCACATCGAGGAGTGCTGTAGTTTCCACCTCTTCGGTGCGAAATACCTTTGTCAATTTTTCTGTACGTATCATAATCGTTTATAAATGTTTATTTTTTTTATTCGTATCAAAAGTTAAAAATCGGTACGAGGCAATAAACCTCATGCCAAAAAAAAGCAACTACAATGCCGTGTTTGCAATTAGTTGAAAATCAATAGTTTGAATTTCAAGAACACTTTCGGAGTGTAAAAATATTAGACAGTAGAGTGTCTTATTTTTTGACAATTTAAAAGGATATGCTACTTTCGCAATAACTCTATTTTGTAAATTCTTCCAAAAATGAAAAATAGCCGCATTCTCGTTGTTGACGATAATGAAAGTGTACTAAGCGCACTAGAATTACTATTACAACCTCTTTGTAAAGAGTTAATTACCTCAAATACCCCCAATAGGATTCCCACCCTGCTAAGATCCCATTTTGACGTTGTGCTGCTGGATATGAACTTTTCTGCCGGTATCAATACCGGAAATGAAGGGCTGTATTGGCTTAAACGCATTTTGGAGCATGATCCCAATATTTCAGTAATAATGATCACTGCTTATGGTGATGTAGAATTGGCAGTAAGGGCAGTAAAAGAGGGAGCAGTCGATTTTGTATTGAAACCCTGGGAAAACAGTAAGCTGCTTGCAACCATAAACGCAGCTATTCAACTTCGCAACTCGAAAAAAGAGATTAAATCTCTGAAGGAAAAAGAGCAAAATATCAAATCGGCTGTCAGCAGACACTCATCTATTATAGGTGAGTCACCCCGATTTAAGGAAGTGCTGGAAATTGTAAGAAAAGTGGCTAAAACCGATGCCAACGTGTTGATTACCGGAGAAAACGGAACAGGCAAGGAGGTTATTGCAAAAGAGTTGCATCAGCAATCGCTTCGCAGTAATGAACTTATGATCAGCGTTGATATGGGTTCGCTCTCCGAAACTCTCTTTGAAAGTGAGCTTTTCGGACATGTGAAAGGCTCTTTCACAGACGCAAAAGAGGACCGTGCCGGAAAATTTGAGGTAGCAAAGGGGAGTACTCTTTTCATGGATGAAATAGCCAACCTGTCGCTCCCATTACAGGCAAAATTGCTGGCAGCATTACAAAACAGAGAGATAGTCAGGGTGGGTTCCAATAAAAAAATCCCTATAGATATCCGTCTCATTTGTGCCACAAATGCCAATTTGCCCGAATTGGTGAAAACCGGACAGTTCCGTGAAGATTTACTCTATAGAATAAATACCATTCAGATAGAGATTCCGCCTTTGCGCGAGCGCATTTTGGATATTCCATTACTCGCCGATTTTTTCCTGAATCTTTATCGTAATAAATACAAAAAAGAGAATTTGATAATCAGTGCAGACGCTAAAGAAAAAATGAGCAGGTACACCTGGCCGGGCAATGTGCGCGAATTGCAGCACACTATAGAAAAAGCTGTTATTTTAAGTGATAACAATATACTTGATGCCGATGATTTCTTCTTTGACAAAAAATATGAGGAGTCCGAAAAAATGTTCGGCACTTTGGAGGAGATGGAAAAGGCCATGATTGAAAAGAGCCTGAAACTTCAGGAAGGTAATCTGAGTGCTGTTGCTGCTCAACTGGGCATCACCCGTCAGACACTCTACAATAAACTGAAAAAATACAACTTGTAAGATGTTTAGGAATACATTCATTCGTTTTATAGCAAATATCCTATTGCTTATTGTCTTTTCGGCACTCTCAATGTGGATATTGTTGAGCTCTGCATCCAACATGTATCTCATATTATCACTGTTTGCTATAGCTGTAGTTGTTTACAGGATCATAAAATTATATAATGCTGCCCCTGAAAAAATCGCCTATTTTTTCAACGCAGTAGAAAACGAAGATTCAACGCTCCATTTTCCTGAAAAAACACTTCATAAGGCTAACGATGAGATGAATAAGAGCCTGAACCGTATCAATAAGTTGATACAGGATGCAAAATTCAGAAATAGGGAACAGGAACAATATTATAGCCTGATGCTGGAACAGGTAGCGACCGGAATAGTGGTTATGAATGAAAACGGAAATGTGTTACAAGCCAATTCCGCAGCAAAAAGTCTATTGAATTATCCTACATTTTACCATATCGAGCAGCTGAAACGCATTGACGCCAACCTCTTCAATACATTTGAGCGTTTGATCAACGGCGAAACTCATCAATTCCTGAAGCTGACCTATAAAAACAATATCACTCAACTCTCATTGAGGGCCACTTCATTTCCCGGTCATGGGGAAAACTTACGCATAATCTCAGTACACGATATCAGCCATGAGTTGGATGCAAAAGAGCTCGATTCCTGGATGAAACTTATCCGAGTGCTGACGCACGAAATAATGAACTCCATTACCCCAATTACATCGCTAAGCGAGACCTTGTTGCGCTACTATGCCTTTTCGGATGACTCCCCGGCAAACATTAACGATAAGACCATCTCAAACACCATCAAAGGGCTTGAACTTATCAACGAAAGAGGCAGCGGCCTAATACGTTTTGTCGAATCCTACCGCAAACTGACCAAACTTTCCAAGCCTATATTGCAGACCTTCTCGCTAAGAACCTTCATAGACCATCTCCTGATGCTGCTCTCACATGAAGAACACTTCAGCAGAATCAAGTTCTCGGTGAAAATCAATCCGGAAGATCTGAGCGTTGAAGCCGATGAAGCTCAATTGTCGCAAGTCTTCATTAATTTAATAAAAAATGCAATACAGGCGGTGGAAAAAGTCGATGCCCCTCAGATAGAGATTTCAGCCCTTAAAAAAGAGGACGGACATACACAAATCTCCGTTCAGGATAATGGCGAAGGCATTCCTGCCGAAATAATTGAGCAGATTTTTATCCCCTTCTTTACCACTAAGGAAAATGGCTCCGGCATCGGACTCAGCCTCTCACGCCAAATAATGAAAAACCACGGCGGCACCCTCGACGCCCACTCCGTACTGGGCAAAACGGTGTTTGTGTTGAATATGTAGCGGAAATTAAAAATTAAAGTCTTGTGTCCTTGACAGTTTTACTATTTCTTTTTTATTTTTTTTATATCCTGCTCTAGTTCCTTTATACTTTCAATATGTTCTATTTCTTTTTGGGCTTTTTTATACTTATCATATTCTTCGCTTGCCTTTTGCAGTGCCAAGTCGTGGGAAATAGTTCCTGCATGTTCCAATATATTTTGGCGGTTCATGGAAAGAACTTGTTTAAGACGTTCTACCCAATCTTTCATATACATAGGAATTTGCTGCATTGCCTGACTTTCGGCAAATGCTAAAAACTGTTCCACAATTAGCTTCAATAGGCGAATTTCATCTTCTTTTAAGTAATTTTTCCCTATTTCAATGTCTCTTTTACGAACCTTATTAGGCACAGAGGTTGAAGTCAATCCCATTTGCGGCAGCTCTGCATTGGCTCGGTAGTAAATCAACTCGGCTGCTGTTTTTCCACTTACAGCCCAAAGAAGTTTGTTTTGGACCTCCTTGTAAAAGGCAACTGTTATCTCATCTGACGGATTGTAATCGATACTTGTAGCGTAAATATCTTTAATTTGCTGATAAAAAACACGTTCTGATATTCTTATCTCGCGGATTCTATCAAGAAGCTCTTTGAAGTAGTTCATAGAGGAGCCTGACTTGAAACGCTCGTCATTAAGAGCAAAGCCCTTGATTATATAGTCGCGAAGCCGTTGCGTTGCCCAAATTCTAAAATTTGTTGCAACATGTGATTTAATTCTATATCCAACAGAAATAATAGCATCAAGATTATAAAATTTTTGTTTTCGTTCAACCATTCGGTTACCTTCTTGTTGAACTTGTAAGAAATCCTTACAAGTTGCATCTTCTTGTAACTCACCTTCATCAAAAATATTTTTCAAGTGCAGAGTAATGTTTTGTGGTGTTGTTTGAAATAATTCGGCCATTCGCTTTTGCGTAAGCCAAACGGTTTCATCTGTAAATAGCACATCTACTTTAATAGCACCATCTTCCGACCTGTAAATCAGCATTTCGTTTTTCTCTTCCATATTTCGTTTTCTTAATCGTCCTTCTTATAATGCACCTTGTAAAAATATCCATGTTAATCTCCGCGATGCTCTACGTTGCTTTTGACAAAGTTAATATTTTTGTTTAATTCAGAACTGCTTGGTTTTTAGGGAAGGCTACAAAAAGACATAGTTTACAAATTCCTGTTTAAACTCCTCATTCTCGGTTAATCAAATCACTTTCTTTTCCCTTTTCGGGTTCAAAGTGCTATTTTTGCGTTTTATTTTCTTAACCAACTAGTCAAGTGGACGCGAAAAGACATTATTTTAACCTAAGATTGTTTCGATGCAAGCGATTGCGTGTTAAATCGTATAATCTTGTCAATTGCCTTTACAAAGCCATTGCGTTGGGTGTAATCTCGTGTTGCGCCCTGATAGGTCTTAGTGCGGCGCCGGTAAATTCCACGGAAAAAGTTGTTATCGATACGCAAGCAGCAATAGTTGACATCAAACAACAAACGGAGAAAGTCGAAATCAATCCACAAACTGACACAATTCCCGAAAAGCTGGATGAAATTATAATTATTGCTTTCAAGGATTCATTGCCATTGAAGCTTTCGGCTAAAATGGTGAATATCATTTTACCGAAGCAAATTGAACTGGCTCCTGTCAAAAGTCTCCAGGATTTACTCTGTTATTTTTCAGGGGTTGATGTGCTTCAACGCGGGCCGCACGGCGTACAGGCAGATATAACGCTGCGCGGCGGTTCATTTGACCAGACCGCAATTCTCCTGAATGGAGTCAATCTTACAAATCCTCAAACCGGACACTACAGCCTTGATATCCCTCTTAACCTCTCCGATATTGAACGCATCGAAATAGTCCAGGGGCCTTCTTCCCTTATTTTTGGAGCGAGTGCCTTTTCCGGAGGTATCAACATTATTACCAAAAAGGATACTCAGACCAATGCTTTTGCAAAGCTGGAGGGAGGAATGCATGCTCTTTTCAATGCAGAAGTGCGCGGAGCGTTACGAGCAAAATCCTCGGTTCACTCCCTCTCAGCCGGATATAAGCGCTCAGACGGCTACATTGCCAACAGCGATTATAAGATTATGAATTTCCTTTGGCAAAGCAGTTTCAATATTGAAGGATCCCATATCGACATTCAGGCCGGTGTAAATGATAAGAAATATGGCGCCAATACCTTCTATGCTGCTGCTTTTCCTAATCAGTATGACGATACTCAGGGATTGTTTTTTTCTATAAAAGGAGAAACAAACGGAAAAATCAAATTTATCCCGCAGCTCTACTGGAGCAGACATTATGATGAGTTTCATCTCTTCAGACCCGGAACTCCTGAGACCCCTTCCTGGTACAAGGCTCCAAACTATCACCAAACCGATGTTTATGGAGTCAACCTCAATATTCAGTATATCTCTAAACTTGGAATTACCCGTTTTGGGGGAGAGTTCCGCAATGAAGGTGTGTTGAGCAGCAATTTGGGTAAACCGATGCGCCAACCGAGGGATAACTACAATTTGTGGGACAACCGCTCTGATATCAGCTTTTTTGCCGAACACAACTTTGTTATTGATAAGCTGACTCTTTCGCTCGGTGCGCTTTACAACTACAATACGGCTCTCGCCGACACCTTAAAAGCGGGCGGTTTTTATCCTGCAATAAATTTTTCGTACCGGCCTACTAATTCCATTACTCTTTACACTTCATGGAGTAAAGCCATGAGAATGCCCACCTTTACCGATTTATATTATAAGGCGGGAAAGCATCGCGGTTTTGCCGGACTTGCTCCCGAATATACTCAATCGGTAGAATTGGGAATGCGTTTCAGCCGACCTGTGGTCGCTGCCAATCTGAATGCCTTTTATACCGAAGGTGACAATATGATTGATTGGATTTTTAATACCACCGATTCTCTTTATCACGCTGAGAACCGTTCAGCCTTGAGTACTTTCGGCGTCAGTGTTGATGCAAGCATCAATCTTTCACGTTGGATGGGAGAGAGGCAGCCATTTGAACAGTTGAGGTTTGGCTATCAATATATCTCGCAAAAAAGCGATAATGAGAGCCAGGGTAACCCGATATCAGCCTACGTTTCCAACTATCTGAGGCATAAATTCACCCTCAGCGTAGAACACCGTATAATTAAAAATCTCACTTTTTCTTGGAATATGCGCTATCAGGAGCGCGCAGGCAATTATCTGAAGTATATCCCCGCCACTGCTAATGGAAAGGCGCACGAAGTCATAACACCTTACGAGCCCTTTGTGCTTATAGATTTGAAAGCAAATTATGCGCTGGGTAAGCTCAATATTTTCATCAATCTCAACAATATTCTCAATACCAAACACGTGGATTTCGGCAATATTCCACAACCCGGATTTTGGTTGACCGGTGGAGTGAGTTATTTATTTGAATAATTGATAATTTAGAAAGAGTGCTTAATTGTCTGACATAAAGATGCTTGCGGCTATGTTTTAAGTTGCTGGCATCTTTTTCCATGTTACAATACCATTAATTTTTCAAAAAATATTTGGAGATATAAAAATAAGCATTACCTTTGCAGTGTCCTACTTCACTAATGCACTAAACAATTAAGTGAGAATATTATTTAAAAATCGAATGAATTACAAAAACAAACAGATATGATTACAATTAACGATCTCTCGTTCAAGTACGGTAAAAAAGAAGTATTGAACGATATTTCAATGAAGCTTGAGGCCGGAAAAATTTACGGACTGTTAGGAGAAAACGGAGTGGGAAAGACTACCCTACTGAAAATTATTTCCGGACTGCAAAAACCATGGAAGGGAACATGTTCGGTTTTTGGTGAAAATCCTTTCGACAGAACTCCATCCTTTTTAAGCCGTCTCTTTTATTTGCCCGAAGAGTTGGAGTTTATTCAAAATGACTATTCCATTGGCGATTTTGCAAAAATTAACGCTCCCTTTTATCCCAAATTCGATAATGAAAAATTCGACTCCATTTTAAAGGAATTTGAGGTAGATGGAGATAAAAAACTAAACAGACTATCCTACGGACAAACAAAAAAGGCAGCCCTGTCATTCGCTATCGCCACAAATGCCGAACTGTTGCTATTGGACGAACCGAGCAACGGCTTGGATATTCCCTCTAAAACTCTTTTCCGCAGAATTATTGTGCAGTATGTGTCGGACAATACCTGCACTTTGATTTCTACTCATCAGGTACGCGATCTGGAAAACCTCATTGATCCGATTATCATTCTTGACAACAAGGCGGTACTGGTGAACGCATCATTTGAGAAAATTTCCGAAAAACTCTATTTCGGACTCTACTCTTCAGTTCCCGCTAACGCTCTCTATTCCGAACCCACACCGGGTGGTTACCTTTGTGTAATGGAGAATGAGGATCTGGGCGAAAGCAAGGTAAACATAGAAGCGCTATTCAATGCCACCATGCATCACAAAAGCCGAATTAAAGAACTTTTGGCATAAGTACGACAAAAAATTGATCCGGAATAATCACCTTAAAACAGAACAACAATGAACAACAATATATTTCAATTTGAGAGAGTAGGGAAACTTATCGGGAGAACATTTCGACAAAACTCCAAAACGTTGCTAAATAATACTTTGGTTTTAGCCGGACTTCCCATCTTGTTTTTACTTATAGCCAGATTGACATCCAATGAAGGACCTGCGCTTCTTTTCAGGAGCAACTTTTTGGCTTTTACCGTGGGAGTTATATTTATCTTTTCTCCTTTCTTCTATTTTTATTTCTACAATCATCCTAAAAAAGGGTTGTCAGAAGTGATGCTTCCCGCATCTATGTTGGAGAAATTTGCGGTGATGCAAATGGTTTGCATGATTTCCGCACCACTTATGGTTTTGGTTTTTCTGGGCGGAAGTGATGCACTTATGACACTTCTCTTTCCCAAGTACCAGGATGGTTATGCTATCGTTCACTTTTTTAACAACAGGCTGACTATCGACGGTGTGCTGTTAGCCTTTCTTTCCTTACAAGCGGTGTTCTTCGCAAATCTCTTTTTTGTAAGACGGAAAATTCTTAAAAGTATCGCAAGTTTTATTGTTATAAACCTTCTGATAGCTATTGTCATTTTAGCAGTAGTAAAATGGATGGAATCCCTAGGTTATTTGGAAGGATATAATGGCAAT
>DAOSIN010000042.1:0-9562 GCA_035366675.1 Salinivirgaceae bacterium
TAATAATTCCCCCCCAATCCCATCTGTCAATAAATTTATCTAATAACTCTACATCAGAAATTACTTGCGATAATTCTTTCCAATCCAACAGATGCTTAAATTTTTCAAGCATAGTGTTAGTCCATTGCATTTGACAATTGCGTGAAACCTCACTCCAATCTACTTTGTCTTTATATTTTTCTAAAAGTTCTTCCGTCCAAGCAAAATTCCCTGAATGTTCTTCCCAAGCAAGTTTTTTTGCGGTCTCTATTAATTCATTGTAAATTAAATCTGCTTTATCCTTATTAGTTGTCATAATTTGTATTATTTAAAATTTGTCGTTTTCAAGAAAAAGGTTTCTCTCAAATATTAGAGTTAATTTCTTCTTCTATTTTGGCATATTCTTCTTCATATATATAATCGAATATAAAATCAGAATAAAAAAGTGATATAATTGGGATATAATCAATGTATTTGTACACAAACTCTTTGTTTTTTATATTTCTTGTATCTTTCGTAGAGTTATCGAAAATAGCTTCCCAGTCCCATTGATCAACAAATTTATCTACAAGCTCTATATTAGGCATTGTTTTCGATAATTTTTGCCAATCCCAATAGTCTTTATAACGAATAAGATTTTCTTCCGTATATAATATTTTTTCTACGTCCTCATCATTAATACGGGATAATTCTTCCCAATCCCACAGATGCTTAAATCTTTCAAGCATCGTGTTACTCCACTTCATATTAAGGTTGCGTGAAACCTCACTCCAATCTATCTTGTCTTTATACTTTTCTAATTGTTCTTCTGTCCATGGGAAAAGTGCTGAAATCTCATTCCAATCTACATTGTCTTTATGCTTTTCTAATTGTTCTTCTGTACATGAATACAATATAATCTTTGTCCAAACCTCTTTTTCCAATGCTTCAAAAATAAAATCTATTTTGCTCTTTTTTGTTGCCATAATTTGTGATATTTTAAATTAGTTGTATTGTTTTTCAGCTTCTTTTTCAATTACACAATTCCACAATCTTGAATTACTGAGTGAATCCACAGGAATATAATCGATATACTTAATTATAAACTCTTTATCAAAGCACTCTTCTAACAAATAATTATTAATAATTTCATTCCAATCCCATTTTTCAATATACTTGTCTATAATCTCAATATCAGAAATAGCACTTGATAGTTTTCGCCAATCAACTAAATGCTTGAATTTCTCAAGCATCGAAGTAGTCCATTCTATATCACGGTTTTCTGAAACTCTTTTCCAGTCCCATTTGTCAGTATATTTTTCTATAATCTCAGTATCAGAAATAACACTTGATAGTTTTCGCCAATCAACCAAATGCTTGAATTCTTCGAGCATTGAAGTAGTCCATTTAATATTACGGTTTTCTGAAATTCTTTTCCAGTCCACTCTGTCTTTAAACCTTTTGAGTTGCCCCTCTCTCCAGGAAGAGTTTTTTGAAACCTCATTCCATGCTTCTTTTTCTAATGCTTCATAAATAATATCTACAAAATTCTTTTTTGTCGTCATAATTGTAATATTTTAAATTGAACTTTTTTTGAATATGATACAAATATAGTGCTTTGATATGCCAAACTGCTACATATTTAATATTTAATTATTTATTTTCGAGATTAACACAACACCGACAACCTTAAATAGCAACATTAAATCCCACCTGTTTCCGTGTTGTCGCTTGCGAGGCAAAAGACTCTTCGTTCTGGTTGTATATATCGGTCAGTGTCATGGGCTTATCTATTTTGCTGTTAAAGCCGAGTTTGTCTGACAGTGCTTGTGCTTTTGCTACATTAAGTTCGTTGAATTCGTATTTTGCAATTAATCTGCCTTTACGGAGCAAAGCTTTATCGAGCTTTGACAAATCGGTGTTGAACGTGCATATTATCTGTATATTAAGACAATCTGAAAGCAATCCATCAGTAAGGTTCAGTAGTGCCGACACCGCCGATGAGCCACTTTGATTTCTGTCTATCAGGATATTTTCAGCATCTTCAATCACAAAAATGGAGTTTTTGTTATCCATTAGCAGTTCAACAAGTCCGGGTTCGGTTATCAATGTTGCCATATTGGGAGGCAGGAAAATCACATTTTTGTCGAGTTGACCTATCAGATAACGCAAGTAAGATGTTTTGCCTGTTCCGGGTTTTCCATGCAGAAGCACAAGTCCCTTATCATCTTTTTTCTGAAGACGGTTTAAAATGGTTTTGTGAATTGGGAGAAGGTCATTGTTGTAGTTATCTTTTATGCTCAATTTTGGCGTTTTAATTTCCATTTCCGTTGTATCTAAAGAGTTTTCACTACGATAGATCAAACTAATCAGAGGTGTATTCTTCGTTTTCTTCTTAAATTTAGAGATCTCTTGTGCCAATTTTGTGACCTTTTCATAAGGTGTAGTTCTATAGAAAATATTAAACTCGAAATATCTACTCGAATAGTTGATAACTGTATCATCAAATAACCGCAAAGTAACGTTGGTGATCTTTTTTCTTTTAAAGTCCCTAAATATAACATCTTTTATCTCGTCACCGTACTGAGATATTATGTGTTCGAAAACCCTTTTTACATTAAACCCATTTCCAAGACAGATGCAATTAGGGAACGTATCGAACCAGCATACAAACAAGCTGTGTAAGTCAACTTCTCCTGGAAGCTTTAGCTTATCAACTCCCAATGAGGAAGACTTTGCTGCAGAAAGTTGAGCGAGTTTTTCAAGTAATTTTTTCATCTGTTTCTATTTATAGATTAATTGATAGACATTGTTGTCAAATAATTGCAGTACAAAATATGTATGTCAATACAAAAATAGAGATATGATATACCAAAAGGCTGCACACTTGTAAAGTTTTTTATCATCAGAAATTTATATAACTCCCAAAAATCTTAAATAGCAACATTAAATCCCACTTGTTTACGTGTTGTCGCTTGCGAGGCAAAAGACTCTTCGTTCTGGTTGTATATATCGGTCAGTGTCATGGGCTTATCTATTTTGCTGTTAAAGCCGAGTTTGTCTGACAGTGCTTGTGCTTTTGCTACATTAAGTTCGTTGAATTCGTATTTTGCAATTAATCTGCCTTTACGGAGCAAAGCTTTATCGAGCTTTGACAAATCGGTGTTGAACGTGCATATTATCTGTATATTAAGACAATCTGAAAGCAATCCATCAGTAAGGTTCAGTAGTGCCGACACCGCCGATGAGCCACTTTGATTTCTGTCTATCAGGATATTTTCAGCATCTTCAATCACAAAAATGGAGTTTTTGTTATCTATTAGCAGTTCAATAAGTCCGGGTTCGGTTATCAATGTTGCCATATCGGGAGGCAGGAAAATCACATTTTTGTCGAGTTGACCTATCAGATAACGCAGGTAAGATGTTTTGCCTGTTCCGGGTTTTCCGTGCAGAAGCACAAGTCCCTTATCATCTTTTCTCTGAAGACGGTTTACAATGGTTTTGTGAATTGGGAGAAAGTCATCGTTGTAGTTGTCATCAACATTCAACTTAGGGATTTTTATATCAAACCCCGTCATATTCATTTTGTTCCCAGAACGATGGATTAAACCTATCTGAGGTATAAAATCAGACTTCCTTTTAAAACTAGAAATTTCTTGTGCTAATTTTGATACCCTTTCGTAAGGTGTGGTTCTATAATAAATCTTAAATATTATTTCATACGTGTCTATCAAAACAATAATAGTATCGTCATATAGGCGTATCACTATGTCGGTGATTCCTTCTTCTTTATAGCTTTTTAAAAGAACATCCTTTACCTCGTTACTGTATTGCAAGACAATATGTTCAGCTGCTTTATGAATATCAACATCGCTTCCAAGATCAATGCAACTTGGGAATGTGTTGAACCAATATATAAATAAATTGTATGGGTTAAAGGCTTTAAGTTTTTCTAGTCTTTCCGTTTCAATTGGTTTAGCCTTATCTGCCGAAAGCTGAACGAATTTTTCAATTAAGTTTTTCATCTGCTTCTATTTATTAATTAAGTATTGAATTTTGATGTCAATACAAAAATAGAAGCACTATATGCCAAAACGTGGCACAACTGAGATTAATTTTTAAAAATTGCTGATTATCTACACCTCAATGGGTATGACAATTTGCCAAGCAAACTGTTTTTTTGGTTTAGTTATAAACTTAAATGAATATCCGCATGAATACCTTACTTAATTAATAACCACATAGTCACATAGTTTTTTTTGTAAGGTAAAATAGTTACACAATAATCATAGTAGCATAGCTACTATGTGTAAAACAAGTTTTCTATGTAACACTTGTATCGATATTTCCTTTTCAATTAACTGTATTTTCTATGTTTCTATGTGGTATTGAAAAGTTTTTTCTGTTTTATCAAATAGAATGTAAATATACGGTCATTCATATAAACTTATTTTGTTCTATTTTTTTAATCTAAACATTTTCTTATTAACCTTTATATCACCGTGTTTTACTGTTGGAAGTTGAATTTTATACTTAACAGCAATAAATCTTATCAGTATCACGGTAAATGCTGCAATAAGGTTTATTAAAGCGCGTTCCACTTCGAGCCAGTAACATAATGCAAAAACGAGACCTCCGACAATACAAGCCATTGCGTATATATCTCTACGCAATATAAGGGGTACTTCGTTAATTAAAACATCTCTGATTAAACCTCCAACCGAGCCTGTAATCATACCCATAATAATGGCAACCCAAAATGGGTAACCTGCTGCTAAGGTTTTTTCTATTCCAACCACTGTAAATAGTCCAAGACCGATGGTATCAAACAAAAACAGTGCTTTATTTAATCTGAAAATAAATCTTTTAAGAGAAACAAACGAAAGCAAAGCTACCGCCGTAACAATTAAATATGAGCTATTTAACATCCAAAATGGAGTTACACCTAACAACAGGTCACGAGTAGTTCCACCGCCAATTGCAGTAACTAATCCCACAACATAGGCTCCAAACCAGTCGAATTTTTTTTCACCCGCCAGCCGAATTCCACTTAAAGCAAATGCAAATGTACCTGCGTGGTCTAACAGTAAGACGTAATTCGCTTTAATATAATCTATTAGCGATATTCCAATTAGCATTTCAAACATACACCTGTGATTTTATTATCAACTTTGCAAAAATAGGAAAAAGAGAGCAAGTTTTAACAATTGTCATTTTATAAAATCCAATATTTTATTGCATAGAGAGTTTGGAATTAAGTCACAATGTTTCAGCGACTTTGTCTCCTCTGAGAATTTTTAAAGTATCAGAATCAAATTCCGGTGCTGTGATTTGTGATTGTGAAAGCTTCCTAATCTCATTCTCTCTGAGAGAGGAGACTGACAAGAACGAACCAACATTGCGATTAAGTTCGAAACTTGGTTTTGCAAAGTGGGTTGATACATAGCTAAGAATGTTGAAACAGTCGAAATATAACAGACCCGACGAGAGGTATTTTTTGAGACCTTTTGAGGTTTTTTTCAAATCGAGATTGGCAGTTTGCAAATAGTGCTTATAGACTTTTTCAAGAGGAAAAAAATCTGACGGATTAGTAACTTCTGATGCTTTAGCCATTGCCTCTAAATCTGCAACCGAGGCGAGACGGTCATGGTCAAAAACTTTGTTTAGAAACTCATAAGGCGAAAGTGGTCTGAATGACTGTAATTCAGCAATTGCAGGCATTGCGTTGAATGATTTTTTATAATCTGAGTGTGACACAGTGGCTCCGTTCATGCAAGCTAATCTAAGAAGACCTACATTGAGAATTAGACCGCCTTGCAAGGGACGTTCAACATTGGCTTCGTAGTGCCAGTGGTCTATACCGAGAATTTGAAACTCCTCAGTGTCAATCCTTGATAAGATGTCGGTAGCTTGTTGTAACTGCTCGTCTGTTACAAACTTTTTTTTAGGATGGACGATGGCTCTTACATTAGCTTCATCATCGTCCAAAACCGCAGTAATTGATGGAAGGGTTCTTAAAACAGGCTCTAAGAACGGAACTGTGGAACGTTCTTGGAAACTGTAAAGATTGTTTGGCACTCTGTAATGACTTGAAAGGTCTGACAGTGCTTGGACTGAAACTTTGTGGTCATCTAAGAATACATTCAGTTTGTCATCTTTACGGACAACCTTGAATTTGTCTGAGTTAAATGTTTTTACTTTCATGATTTGTAATATATTAAATTGAACTTATTTTGAATATATTACAAAGATATGGGCGAGCTATGCCAAAGGCTTGCACACAGAATGCAAATTTTTAATAAAAAAAGCAGGGCTGATTTTCAATCAATCCTGCTTAAAATAATAGAGTTACTTTATTCAAGAGTTTTATTCAGTTTTATCACAATCTTTAAAATCAATTTCCTTTTCTTTAATCTCACTAAGAATTGCGTCTAACAAAGATGCTATTTCCTTAATAAGTTCGCTATCATCTCCTTTGGATATATCAACGAAAGTATCGTTATTCCAAAAACGATTGTCTAAGTAAATATGACCATAGGGCCACCACTCATTTGACTTATGCTTAAAACAGTTTAATTGTTTTTGTATATTTTTGACTACGTCTCCTTCTGAGACAGTTACTCCTACAAAAAAGTGATTGTATCCAGAACTAGCAGCACTAAAGGAAATTACAAATCTGCCCCACTCTTCACGGTAAAATGAAAAACGGGTTTCCCTTTTATTGAGCTCTTTTAATTCGCCACCATCAAATATTAAGTTTCTGTCGTTTGCAAGTTTTTCTAACGATGGTTTTAAATATTGAATGATAATTTCTTGTTTCCAAGCCTCTTGATTTTCTAATATTTTAGCAACATTTGGAATATTTTCTTTTTTAGAAAGAATATCTACTATTTCTTTTTGGCTTTTTGCATCCATATCTCGATTTGTTAATTGTTTTAAATGATTTATATACTGATTGATTGTTTCTCTAACCATTGGAAAGTGTAAGCTAATTTTTGCGCACTCCTCCAACCATTTTACCATATCACTTGCGTAAGAAATATTTGTATAATCAACACCAGAGCCGCTATCATCGGAAGCATCTACTCCATCGAGTGTTAAGTAAAGTATTAAATAATTTCCTTTCCCATATTTGCCGTAAGCATATTTATCATACCTTTTTAGCTGTTCACTTTGGTCGCCTGCGTATATTTTGTTTTCTATGATTATTGCTTTCTGCTTATCCTTTTGCTCAATAACAATATCTGCTCTGCCTAAATCATTTAATGTCAGTTCTGTATTAACGAGAGCTTTATTGCAGTCGAAAGAGAAATCTTTAGGAATAGTTTGGTTAATAAATTCGCGAAGAAACTTATCCTTAAGTCCATGTGAGCCATTTGGATTTAAGAACTCCGCTATAATTCCTGAATGAGTGTTCTCGTAATGATTAACTCCTACAACACGAAACATATTAAATCGACCGCCTGTAGCATCGAGTATAGCTTCGTTACGAACACGAATTACTTCTATTTCACTTAGTGTTTTTCGAATGTTTTCCATGTTTTATTTTTTAAAATGCTAGTAATTTTACATACTACTTTTGTTACGTGATGTATTTATTTCGTCACAATATTCATCAACAGTTTTTTCAAGTGCTTTTAATGTCCTAATAAATTTTTCAAGTTCTAAATTTCCTTCATTGTCAACTGTAAAAGCATTTTCAACAATTGCCAAAGTTGATGTCGCCCCCGCTCTATACCTGTCAGGCTTTGTTATTGAAATTCCGTTTTTCTTTGCGAAAGGCTCTATTTCTTCTAAAATTTCATAGAGTAAATCGGTACTTGGCTCCCAATCGCTTACTTTTAACATTAATTTTATTCCGTAATCAAATGAGTTTTCAATCTGTATATAAATGCTACATTCCTCTATTCCATTCCAATGATACCAAAATCCTAAAAATCCGCCTGTTGGGTTTGAAACATATCCCCAATCTGTTGATTCAGATATTAGCTCTTGCAATTTCATAAAAAAACCTTCTCCTGCTTTCCAATCAGAAATTATGTTTTCAAATTTTGTGTACGAATTTGTTTGTTCCTCAATAGCAGTCATATATTCTTTGAAATCATTATAAATATCATTACTAACCTCTCTTTTATTAAAAACATTTAAAATGGCTTTTCTATCAATTGTTGAGTAACCCTTTTTTTTAACCTCTTGAAGTGTTGTAGAACTTTCATTTCCTGTCTTGATATACACGAAAGCAAGTTTATGTTTTTTGTTTTTATAGTGGTTTTTTGCAATTTGTTTGTAACGTTCTAATTGTTCTGAATGTTCGCCGGTATTGGTTTTGTCTTCTATTATAATAGCGTACTCGTCATTGACTTCTGCCCATATGTCAATGTTATTCCACTGTCTGCCTGCTTCAACCTTTTTAATTTGATAGTCTGATGTTTCATCAAGTAGCAATCTTACAAAGTCTTTTGCAGTTTCGTTTAATTGTTGGTTATGCTGACTGTAAGTATTGTCTGCCCATTGTATAAGCCATGTAAAAAAGCCGTCTTGGGACAGTTCTTTAGTTGCAAGTTTAAAAATATTAGGTTTCATAAATTCTTTATTTTAAATTCTACATATTCTATTCGGTTTTCAGTTTCCCCGTATATGTTGTTTATTTATCAAAGATACCAAACTGTTTTATTATTTAGAAATCTATTTATTTTCAATTCTTTTAAAATCACTACGATAACGAATATTTATCTCCTTCTGCAAGCCACAAATTTCTAATATATCATACAAGCTTAAGCAACTTTTACGGTAAAGTAGAAAAAACGGATAACCAATATGACAACTTCGCGTCTCGTCAAATACTTTGACAGCTCTTTCAGTGTTGTAAGATAAAATTCTGTTGGCATAATTTCTTTCAAAATTGAAAATAGAAATTAGGTTTAACTGCTCTATTCCATCGCGGGAGGAGATACTAAACGACAACAAATTTTCATTTATAGATGTAAGTGCACAATCAATAAATGGGCCGCTGCCTTGCACCACTACTTCTCCGTTGATAGTGAAGTTATATCTATTCTGTTCTTGCATTTGGTTATACAACTCTTCGGTTTCCTTTCTTAGTTCACGACAACAGTTTGTGAGTTTTTTATCAAGTTCAACAATTTCTTGTATTGTTTCTCGATTGAAAACAAACTGTTGATTAAGCTTCCTTTTTCGGCGTAACATAAGAATTTCGTACAGCTCCTCGCTAATATCGTCGCTCCAGCCAAAATCTGCCATTGTTTCCAACTCTTCTACAGAGTGTTGATCTAACTCATCGTAAGTAAAACCGTATCTGCCACAGTGTAGATACGTCAAATATTTTTGATAATCGTGTTGTAATTCTTCTATGTTTCTCATGGTTTGGGAAGATGTTTTTAAGTATTTATTTGTTTAGTATCAATATTTTACAATGCCCCATTCTTCGTAAGCCTATCATACAGAACTATTGTGCCAGCTACCGAAACATTTAGCGAAAACTCGCCGGGGATTTGAATAATTTCATCGCATTTTGATAGTGCTTTATCTGAAAGTCCTTTATCTTCGGCACCTAACAGATAAACAGCTCTTTGTGGATGTTTAT
>DAOSIN010000043.1:0-9540 GCA_035366675.1 Salinivirgaceae bacterium
GGTTCAGGTATCGGGCTAAGTCTGTCGCGCCAAGTTATGAAAAACCACGATGGTAGTATCGAAGTGCACTCGCTGCCAGGGAACACAGTGTTTACGTTAAACTTGTAAGATTAACTGACATATGAAAGCCACACGCCTCAGAAAAATTATGTATCTCTCAATTGCCACAGCAGTGGTTACGATACTCCTGAAGTTTTACGCATACTTAGTTACCGACTCTGTGGGATTGCTGTCGGACGCTTTGGAGTCGCTTGTAAACCTGTTTGCGGCAATTTTCGCACTTATAATGCTAAACCTGTCGGAAAGACCCGCCGACCGCAAACACGAGTTCGGACACAGTAAAGCGGAGTACTTTTCAAGTGCCATCGAGGGTGCGCTGATACTTGTGGCGGCTTTTAGCATTATCTATTCCGCCATTCCCAGAATTATCCGCCCCACTGAGTTAGAGAACGTTGGCGTGGGGTTGCTTTTCTCGCTATTAGCATCGTTACTCAACTTAGTTGTTGGGCTTATTCTGATTAGGAACGGAAAGAAACACAAGTCGCTCGTCTTGGAAGCTGACGGAAAGCATTTAATGACAGATGTTTGGACATCAACGGGCGTAATCGTTGGCATTCTGTTGGTTAGGCTAACGGGGTGGCTAATACTCGACCCTATTATCGCTATTTTGGTGGCGTTAAATATTGTTTACACGGGGTACCGACTTATCAGCCGCTCGGCAAGCGGACTGATGGATGCCGCAATCCCAGACGATGAGCTGCAAAAAATAATTTCGTACTTAGACTCGCTAAAAGAGGAACATATTACCTATCACTCACTTATGACACGCGCAGCAGGGAGACGTAAATTTGTATCGCTACACCTCTTAGTCCCTGGCAAATGGACGATAAAGCAAGGTCACGACTTCGCCGACATGGTGGAGGAAACCATAGAAAATATGTTTGAAGAACCAACTACGGTCTCTACGCACCTTGAGCCGATTGAGGATCCTGCTTCGATGAAGGATATTGGGATTGATAGAAAAAAAAGGGGATAATTAAGAACGAATGTTGTATATTTGTTATGTTAATTATACATTAACCACTATAAAAAATTATTAACTATGATACCATCATATGAAGAAATAATGCTTCCCTTGCTAAAAATGCTTAGTGACGGAAAAGAATATTCTTTACAAGAAGCAGATGATTTTCTTTCCGGCCAATTCAATTTAACTGAAGAAGAACGAAGAGAATTATTGCCAAGTGGACAACAACCTGTGTTTCGAAATCGGCTTGGCTGGGCAAGGACATATATGAAAAAAGCTGGTTTACTAACAATTCCTAAAAGAGCTCATTTCAAGATTACTGAAAGAGGTATTGAATTGCTTAAAGAGAAGCCTACAAAAATAACTTCAAAGTTGTTAATGAGATATCAGGAATTTGTTGACTTTAAATCCATAAAAATGACAAAAGATAATGGAGAAGAATATGTAGAAAACAATCATGATGTTAATACAGACAAAACACCAGAGGAATCATTAGAATACGCATACCAAAAATTACGTTCTGAATTGGCAAAAGAAGTTTTAGACGTTGTTAAGAGTTGTTCTCCCGCTTTTTTTGAAAAATTAGTAATTGACTTGCTAATACGTATGGGATATGGAGGTTCAAGAAAAGATGCAGGACAAGCTATGGGAAAATCAGGTGATGGTGGTATAGATGGGATTGTAAAAGAAGACAAACTAGGTTTAGACACAATATACCTTCAAGCAAAAAGATGGGAAAAACCCGTTCCTGTTAAAGGAATTAGAGACTTTACTGGTGCACTAGCATCAAAAAAGGCAAGAAAGGGAATATTCATCACAACATCAACTTTTCCCAAAAGTGTTTATGAATTTGTAACACAGGTTGAATATAAAATTGTTCTGATAGACGGGGAGCAATTGGCATATCTGATGATAGAAAATAATGTTGGGCTTTCAACTGTCAACGAGTATCAAGTTAAAAGAATTGATACCGATTATTTTGAAGAAAATTGATATATAGCAACTAACAGGTAACATTTTTTATTGCCGAGCAGTATGAATTCCAACGTTTCTTTACTAAATAAACTTTCGCACAGTTTAACTGAACTGTATTTTATAAATCTACGTTCATGCGCTTTTGCAAAGCGTGCGTATAAAACACAACACAACTAAAATAAGCCAAAATATAAATTTCACAATCCGTTTTATTTAATTAATTTATTGAGATATATAAAAACATAATATGCTTGCAAGGATAAAAAATTTAATAAAAGGTAAAAAAGAAGAATTTCGCATTTTATGCAGAACAAACAACCTGACCTTAAATTACAAGAATAATCGGACAGAGCTTGAAGTCCTAAAAAGTATATTTTATAACAGAGAATATGCAGATTATTTCCCTTTTTATAAAAAGGCTACAATAGTTGATATTGGAGCTCACTTTGGTTATTTTTCAATATTTACAAAAAACAATCTCGATAAAGAGTCGAAAATAATTGCCGTAGAACCAAATAAATCGAATTTTACACAACTTCAGAGAAATGTTTCTGATTGCAATATCAACAACATAAGCTGTTATAATTACGCAATCGGGGATAAAAATGGCATTTCTAAACTTTATCAGGGACTTAGTCCAAATCATTCAATAATTGATAGTTACAATCTGTCAGATAACAATAAGTATGAGGAAGTTGAAGTAAAAACATTAGAGGGATTAGTTCATGATTTAGACTTGAATTGTATAGATTTTTTAAAAATGGATTGCGAGGGTGCGGAGTACTCTATTTTTAACAGTACACCCGATTCTGTTTTTGATAAAATTACCACCATATCAATGGAATTTCACGACCTAAAGGATAAGAGATTTACTGCAGAGAACTTAGTCGAAAAGCTGATTGAACGGAAATTTAAAATAGTCAAGTTTTGTTATGAAAAAACATCAATGAATCTCAATTATGGTAAATTGATTGGCACTAAAATCTTTTCTCAATAATATTTTAACAACACAATGTTCAGATTCAAGTTTTTCATTATCTCTCTCCTATTTTTCTTTTCGCCATTTTTTGTTTCGGCTGATATTACAAAAAGCACACACGTTTTCGCTGTGAAAGATGGACAAGAGCTTAAAATGGATATCTACTCCTTAGATTCAATTTTCAGCAAAAAGCAGCCATGTCTGATTTTCGTTTTCGGCGGAGGATTTAAAGGGGGAACACGTGACGCTAAATATTATAACACTTATTTTAATTATTTTGCCGAAAAGGGATTTAAAGTGGTCTCCATCGACTACCGTTTGGGAATGAAAAACCAAAAAGCTCCCACTGTTTACAATAACAAACCTCTACGAAATGCTATTGCCTTAGCTGTTGCTGATTTGTACTCGGCAACAGAGTATCTGTTGAAACACGCTGATGAGTTTAATATCGACACAACAAAAATCATAATCAGCGGTTCGAGTGCTGGAGCCATTACCGTTTTGCAAGCCGATTACGAAAAACGTAACAACAGAGAGTCGGCAAACATACTTCCACAATCGTTTCAATATGCGGGGGTAATCTCTTTCGCCGGAGCCATTTTCAGCGAAGAGGGAAAACCATCGTACACACTAACGCCCGCTCCTACTCTATTTTTTCATGGTAGTGGCGACAAATTAGTTCCTTACAAGAAAATCCGACTCTTCTCGTTAGGAATGTTTGGCTCCAAGGCTTTGGCAAAACATTTCCGAAAACAGGGTTATCCCTACGTTTTCTACTCAATGGAAGATATCGGGCACGAAGTTGCCTTTTACCCTATGAACGAGTTTTTGCCCGAAGTTGAGCATTTTATCCGGGAAATGGTATTCAATAAAAAACAGTTGATGGTGGATATCAATCTTAAAGATAAACTCCGAAAATCAAATATATCTCTTACTCCAGCGAGTTACTACTAAATAATTTCGTTAATGTAAAAAAAGCAATATAATATCAAAATATTGTTGTATTTTATCAAAATATTGTTGTATTTTATATTTTGAATGTTGTATATTTGTTCGACAAACAGTGCGTTACCAACAACCCAAAAATAGATTAAAAATGAAGAAACTAATTCAAAAAACACTAATTCTAATAGTATTATCACTTCCGCAAACAATTTTGTTTGCCAACAACGTCCAGATAAGCAATGTAAAGATTACAGGACAGGACACCGCTTCTAAATTTACAATGGTTCAGTTTGACATAAGTTGGGAAAACTCATGGCGCACCTCTACTTTAGAAAAAAACTGGGATGCAGCCTGGATATTTGTTAAATACCGAAAAAAAAGGGAAACAATTTGGAATCACGCCTATCTAAATGATTCAGGTCATGAGGCTCCTACCGGCTCTGAAATTACTCCAGGTTTTGTTGTGACTAATGCAGGTTTTGATGCTACAACCAATCCTGCCGTTGGAGTGTTCTTATATAGGAGTGGTGATGGAATTGGAAATATTAATTACG
This sequence comes from Salinivirgaceae bacterium, assembly GCA_035366675.1. Lineage (GTDB taxonomy): Bacteria > Bacteroidota > Bacteroidia > Bacteroidales > Salinivirgaceae > JAAYQU01. The sequence goes on from DAOSIN010000043.1 coordinate 4,481, forward strand.
AAGGAGTTCAATTGCGTTGGAATTATAGTGTGAGTGTAAATGGTGTAAACGGTTTAGCTGATAACGATAGCGTCGAGGTATCTGTATTTGCTATTGAAATGGTTTATATTCCCACAGGCTCTTTTTATGCGGGAGATGGGATACATGAGGGTTCAAACTCTGTCGGTCGTTTTGTGGCTGGTACTACAACAGAACCTTTTCAAATCACTTCGGAAGCGGCATTAACTATTGGCGATAGTGCAACTACTCAACTTTGGGGAACTTCTACTGGAGGAAGCAGTACTATTGGTAATGCAGGAGAATTGCCAGCAAATTTTCCAAAGGGATATCAGAGTTTTTACATTATGAAATACGAACTCTCACAATACATGTATAAAGAATATCTGAATAAACTAACTCGAACACAGCAAATAGCAAGAAGTGGCATGAATGCTGTCGGCAGATTTATGCCTAATTCTACCTCTTCTCAAAACCGAAATGGCATAAGAATAATGTCGAGCCTCGGAAGTTCATTGCCCTTCGTTTATGGCAATGATTTGAACAATAATGGAATAGAAGGAGAACCCGAAGATGGACTACATATTGCATGTAACTGGTTAAGTTTTTATGATTTGATGGCATTTGCCGACTGGAGCGGACTAAGACCTTACACCGAATTAGAATTTGAAAAAGCTTGCAGAGGCACTTTACCTCCTGTAATCAATGAGTGTGCTTGGGGAACTTCCAATATAACCAATGCAACAACAATCACCAATTATGGTATGGAAAATGAACGTGCTAACGCAGGAGCCAACATTGTTACTAATAACAAAACTAATGGTCCTATGCGTTGCGGATGTTTTGCAAACGATACCACAAACAGAGAACAAGCTGGAGCAACATTTTACGGTGTTATGGAAATGAGTGGTAACTTATGGGAATATACTTATAGCGTGGGAAGAGATGATAGCAGAAATTTCAATGGAAATATTCACGGAGACGGAATTATTAATAAAGACAACGGATTTACTGATATAGATGAAACTGACTGGCCAAGAGGTGTAAGTTTCAGGGGCTCGTCTTGGTACGACACAAGTAATGCTCAACAAACTTCTTCTCGAAATCATGCGAGTTCACAATATACTTATGGACGGTATAGCACAACAGGGATCAGGTTAGCCAGAACACAACCATAACCACAATGAACGTGAGATTTTTTAAAATACAGATCTATTTTCTCTGTTTTATTGTTTTGTATTGCAATGCATATGCTCAGCAGAACAATAATAATATTTTTTTTGGAGGAAGCGGCTCCGGTGCAAGCACTCTTTCTTACTCACAAGCAGATGCAGTTTTAAATAATAACATCTTTTCAGGGGGAATAGCTTCGGGCTATGATATGTCTTACTATATTCAAGCAAATGCTATCCTAAATAATAGCATTTTTGCTGGAGGAATCGCTGCTGGCTACCATATGTTTAACTACACTCAAGCAGATGCTGTTCTAAACAATAGTATTTTTGCTGGAGGTATTGCCGCAGGATATGATATGTCCTACTATATTCAAGCAGATGCTATCTTAAATAATAGTATTTTTGCTGGAGGTATTGCTGCTGGCTATGATATGTCTTACTATATTCAAGCAGATGCTATTCTTAACAACAACATTTTTTTAGGAGGAATCGCTGCAGGCTTCATAGCAAGCAGTACCGGGGAAATAGAAGTTCCACTACCTATTACACTCTTATATTTTGAAGCATTAGTCAGAGAAAGAAAGGTTTATTTGGAATGGGCTACCGCCTCTGAAATAAATAATGACTTTTTTACCGTAGAACGAAGTAAAAATGGTTCGGCATGGGAAAAAGTTGTTGAAGTAAAGGGCGCTGAATCCTCTTCTACACTTCTCACTTACAACACTATCGACCAAACGCCATACAGAGGTATCTCATATTATCGCCTTAAACAAACAGATTTTAATGGGAAACAGACATATTCAAATATAAAAACGGTAAATATAGACACTGAAAATACGATAAAATTATTCCCAAATCCTGCAAATGACCGTTTCTATATTATAACCTCAAGCGAGGCAGACTACAATGTAACCATTTCAGACATCTATGGCAAAACAGTTTTCAACGACAACAACAGTAAAGAAGTTTCCACCCAAAACTTTTCACACGGAATGTATATTGTTCGTATAAGTTTTATGGGTGGAGAGACTACGATTGAGAAATTGATTGTAAACAAATGACAGAAATGCTGTAGGTAACTCCCACTTGCACATTTTGTAAAGCATGCTTGCCTAACACAAAACAAAATGAAACAGATAATATTAGCATTTATCCTGACAACAATACTATGTAGCTGTTCAAAAAAGAAACTACCAGATGAGAATGCTGAAAAAATGCAAGAATTTGTAGTTAATATTTCTGACTATGCAAGGAGGTATAACCCCAATTTTATTATTATTCCACAAAACGGTATAGAACTCGCTTTTAATAATACTGAGCAAGATGAGGGGCAAAATTCAGCATATATGTCGGCTATAAACGGGTTTGGTGTTGAAGAACTGTTTTATAATGGTACTTATTCATTGGACTATGAACGCCTTCCCATGCTTCGACAACTTAAAGCAACAAAAAAAATAATGGTATCTGAATATATTGCCGACAACAGCAATATTTCTGATGCTATTAATCTAAATTATATCGAAGGCTTTATCTGTTTTCCCAGAACAAACAGCAATTATCATTATTCACAAATTCCCGACAGCGTCATTCACTCCAATACGGCAGACATCACAAATCTATCCCACGCACAAAACTATCTATATCTTATTAGTACAGATAACTACTCTTCAAAACAAGACATGATTAATGCAATTTCAGCAACCGACTTTGATGTGGTTTTAATTGACCTGTTTTTCAATGAAACAGAACTTACAGCTTCTGAAGTAAATCAATTAAAAACGAAAGCAAATGGAGGACAAAGAGTTGTTATTTCATACATTAGTATTGGTTCTGCAGAAAAATTCAGATACTATTGGCAAGATAGTTGGGAACAGAATCATCCGGTTTGGATTGGTAGAGAGTATGATGAATATGAAGACGAATTTTGGGTCAAGTATTGGTATAAAGAGTGGCAAGATATTATCTATGGAAATGACAATTCATATATGAAAAAAATTATCGATGCCGGATTTGACGGAGTATATCTTGACAATGTTGAAGCATATTACTTCTTATACCATGAAGAGTAAGCCACAGCTTGCACAGTTTCAAACAACTATACATCTATTTTTGCTTCTACAAACGATATTTGATATAAATTATCTACATTTGTCAAGTCAATAACAAAAAAAAGAAATATGTATAGCAAAATATGTAAACTATTTTCAGAACGCAGCATTATAATTTGTGCATTTGTTATGGTAACAGCTACATTTATGGGTTGTAATCCTTCAATTGAACTTACTGTAAAAAGACCGGCAGAGGTAAATTTAAAAGATTATAAAAAAATCTCAATCGGGGATATTACTAACGCTTACGGCAAAGTTGACCAACATTCAAAAGATCTTGTAGATGAATTAACATCTAAGCTTTTTGAGTCTAAAAACTTCGATGTTCTTGATAGACAAAATTTAAGTAAAATATTAGAAGAACAAAAGTTAGGACTATCTGGTTTAGTTGATGAGGAGACTGCCGCCGAATTAGGGAAAATAATCGGTAGTGCGGTTATGGTGTTTGGCAGGATACAGACTGATAAATACGAAGAAAAATTATCGAAAAGCGAACCGTGGACAACAGATAAGGGAGAAAAAATGCAAACATTTTATAGGGAGGGAACTTACACATTTGTCGTTAATTTAAAGCTAATTGACATTGTTACATCAAAAGTTTTGGCAGTAAAAACAATTGATGGTTCTCATAAAGATAAAAAATCTGCTACTAACAAAACTGCTCCCGAAATTGACAAAAACCTGCTATTTTCACTTGCATTAAAAAAGGTTTCTACCGATTTTATGAAAATGATAGCTCCATATGATGTTATTGTAAGAGCTACCTTTGAAAAAGATGCTATGCTTCTAGAACTTGACCAATGCCTCACTCTTCTGAGAATTGACGAATGGGATGCAGGTTTAAAATTACTTGAAGATGCAACCAAAAAACAGTTGGAACCAAAAGTAAAAGCAAAAGCATTATACAATTACGGAATACTTCTAATGTATGGTGGTCAGCCTGATAGAGCTGTTGATATCCTTATAGAAGCAATGAAGTTAGTCCCAAATTCCAGAAAATATCAAAATGCTATTCTTCAGGCAAAAGCTGAAAAGGAACAGGCTGATAAACTAAAAGAACAACTATAAACATGAAAAATTCTATTCTATTTTTATTACTTCTGTTGGTCAATTTTCAGTTAGTAAATGCTCAAACGCCTAATTGGGTTAGACAGTCGCAAAGAAATTTTAATTATCCTGATTCTTTATATTTAGTCGGGTTTGCTTCAAATATTAACTCTTCAGATGAGCAAATAAATGACATGTTGGCAAGTCTTTCAGATTTAGCAAAAAAAGATTTAATTGAATCTATTTACGTATCAATACAGAGTTCATCAACCTTGCAAATAGAAGAAACAAAAGAGAATATCAGTGAGTATTACAAACAGTCAAGTGAATCTTTATCAAAAGCTGATATCGCTGGTTTAAGAATTGAAACTCATTATGATAAGAAAAACAATACTGGATACGCTTTTGCATTTGCCTTAAAATCAGAGGTAATAAATTTTTACAAGAATATTATATCCCTGAAACTATTGACAATAGCAAATAAAATCAGTGAGGCAAAACTATATTTGATGACAAGCAATAACCAAAATGCCTTAAAGACTTATGCTCAGACATTGGCATATTTTCGAGAGATTGAAAATGCTAAATTTTTGCTTTTTGCACTTGGTAAAACAGGGAGCGAGTACCATCAAACAGATAAAGTAAACAAATTATATCTTCAGGTAAAAGAGGAGATAAACAAGATTTACGAAAATGAGCAAATAATTCTACGAGCAAAAAAAGATGAAATAGA
>DAOSIN010000044.1:0-9491 GCA_035366675.1 Salinivirgaceae bacterium
ACCAATAAGTTCAAACCTGTTCCGATTGCAAAGCTTAAAGCAAATCTGAAAATGGTATTATCTTTATATTTTGTCCAAATTTTCATTCTAAAGCGTATGTAGTGCAAAAGTAAGAATTAATTGTATTGTAGGGAACATGGTATAAAAAACCCTCACAACTTGATAATTGCGAGGGTTCTGAGTTGACCCATAAGGATTCGAACCTTAACAGGCAGAACCAAAATCTGCAGTGCTACCGTTACACCATGGGTCAGTTCTATTTTTGTGGGTGCAAAAGTATAATTATTTTTTTAAACATCAAAATAATATTTAAAATTTTCGCATTTTTGTAAAAAGATTCTTAGTACATGACAAAAAATTTATAATGGGATACGAATTAGTTGGAAGTCGGAAGACCGCTCCGCACTTGGTCGCTGAGCTTGTCGAAGTGAGCTTGTCGAAGTGAAGACAGAAGTCTTTAGCTGTTGGCTTTTAGCTATTAGCCGTTGCCAATTAATGGGGCAATTGTTGTATCAATAGCCACGACTTTTAAGTCGTGGATTAGGTTAACGCACGTGCTTTTTGGGCTTTAGCCCAAGTAATGTGGTTCGCGTGGGCGACGTTTTCAACGTAGAGACGGAGCATGCTCCGTCTCTACACCCAAAACATGCCCTATTAATAATGCACATAGCCAATAGCCAAATTGTATTCAGCTATTAATATTTTTTCATGTACTATAAAAAAGATTATTTTAATTGTTGTCTTTATTATACAAAATAGCCACTTCTCTTTTTCCTTATACTGTTTGGAGAATACCTAATAGTGAGGGAAAAGTATATATTACTTTTGACGACGGTCCAAATCCAGAAACTACCCCTTTTATTTTAGAGACATTAAAACAATTTAATGCAAAGGCAACATTTTTTTGTATCGGCAAAAATGTTGAAAGAAACCCTGAACTTTACAACAGATTGATTAGCGAGGGTCATTCGATTGGAAATCATACATATAGCCACTTAAAAGGGTGGAAAACTAAAAACAGAGAGTATTTCGAGGATGTTGATTTAGCTGCTCAGTATATTGACAGTAAGCTGTTTAGACCACCATACGGACGAGTTAAGTTGTCGCAGATAAGGAAATTGAGACATGATTATCGTTTAATATTTTGGAGCGTTTTATCGCAAGATTACGTTGAGACAATAACACCCGAAAAGTGCCTGAGCAACGTTATTCCACACGTTAATTCGGGCGATATTATTGTTTTTCACGATTCGCTGAAAGCCTTTCCACGTATGAGTTATGCCTTACCAAAGGTTTTAGAGTTTCTACAAAAAAACGGGTTTGTTTGTTGCCCGATAAAATAATTTATTAACTTTGCACACTCTTTTGGGGATTTAGCTCAGTTGGCTAGAGCGCTTGCCTGGCAGGCAAGAGGTCAGGGGTTCGACTCCCCTAATCTCCACGAGGCAATGGGCAATTAACAATGAGCAATTAGCAATTAACAATTGAGTTAAAAGCTTATAAAGCGCTGAACTTGGTCGCTGAGCCTTTCGAAACGGTGTACTGAGCTAAGTCGAAGTGTGAGCGTAGCATTTCGGCAGGTTCAATAACCGCCGAAGTATTAAAAGAAATTAATATGTTGGTTGTCAGTTAATTGTTTTTGCATACCACTAACAAAATTGAGCAGAACTGTTCGTAGAACGATATGTGATTTATTCCTAACTCTGCTCCGTCTGACAATCATTCGCAACACAACGACTTGACATTTCAGATAGTTGTGTAAAAAAATTGACCACCTGATTGTATTGTTTTTTTTCTAAACAATAGACTTATCACACCAACTGTAATTTAAAAAAGTCCTATATTATTTAAATTACAATTGGTATTATAATGATATTAACAATTAACTGGTTATAAAATCGGAAACAATTAGAATTTAGCTTCTCTTATTTAATTGCACATTGCACATTGCTAATTGTTAATTGCTTTTACCTTTCTCCTTTTACCTTTTAACTTATTAGTTGATATCTAAATCGTACTCCATTCTGGCTTGTATTCCACTTATTTTGAGAGCACTTGTGATATGTTGCAAATATTTTGCTGCTACTATTTTATCGCCTGAAATTCTTGCAACGACCTCTGTTTCAAACTCTTCTAAAAGAACTTTGAATGGGTCTTTAAGTGCTGGTAACTCAACGATTCTATAGTCCTCAACTTTTGCTTTTTCGGCTGCAATACGAACAGCATCATTTAATCCTCCGAATACGTCAACGAGTCCTACGTTTTTGGCATCAATGCCTGTCCATACACGTCCTTCGCCGATTTTATCGACTTCTTCAAAGCTCATTTTTCTTGCCTCAGATACGTGTCCGACGAATGTTTTATATACTCTTACAATTTGTTGTTTTATAATTTGCTCTTCGGTTTGTGTCATCTTTCTAAATTGCGAACCCATATCGGCATATTGGGCCGTTTTTATGGTATTTACAGTAATTCCCAACTTAGAATTAAGTAGTTTCTCTGCATTAAACATTATTCCAAAAACACCAATAGAGCCTGTTATTGTGTTCGGATTAGCAACAATTGTATCTGCAGCACAAGCAATATAATAACCTCCGGAAGCTGCTACATTGCCCATAGATACTATTAGTGGTTTCTCTTTTTGTGTTAGCTTGGCTTCACGCAAAATTATTTCAGATGTAAGGGCACTTCCACCAGGGCTGTTTATACGCAAAATAATAGCTTTAACACTTTTATCTTTTCGTGCTTCTGCAAGAGCTTTAGATATGTTTTCCACACCTATTTCGGTATTACTGCCTTTGTCAGTGCCTATTTCCCCTTGAGCATAAATAATGGCAATCTTCGATTGATCGGTAATTAATTTATCAGACTTTTTGCCTGGTGCATTTGTATATTTATATAAACTTATTGAATTAAAATCACTTGTAGAATCAGTTTCTGTTAACGTTTTTATTTCGTCACAAACCTCGTCGTAGAATTTCACTCCATCAATCATTTTATTATTTACAGCATCTTCGGGATTGAGCATAGCAAACTGATTTGCATAATCCTGCAATGCTGACACTTCAATTGAGCGCGCTTGACCGATACCTGTAAGCATGTGTGTCCACATTGACCCAAGGTATGTTTCAATCTGTAAACGGTTCTCCGGACTGATATTGTCTTGAATAAACGGTTCTACTGCAGATTTGAAACGTCCGTGTCTAATAACTTGTGGTTCAACACCCAATTTATCAAGAGTGCGCTTATAAAGCATGACATTTCCTGCTAATCCGTTAAATTGCATTACACCTTCTGGATTAAGATAAATTTTGTCGCTAACCGATGCTAAGTAATATGCTTTTTGAGTATATATATCGGCATAGCTGATTAAAAATTTGCCTGACGCTTTAAAATCTATCAAAGCATTGCGTATCTCTTCGACCGTTGCCATTCCCGATGAAAGCAGGTCGGGGCGCAGTAAAATGCCCTTTATATTCTCATCATCTTTGGCTTTTTTCAAATTCTCGAGGATTTTGTTTAATCCTACGGACGACTTGTCTGACATACCTAACAAGCCTGCAAATGAGAGGTTCTCAAAAGGATTGTCTGATGTGCGGTCAACAATAGGGCGGTTTAGTTCAAAAACTATTGCCGTATTGGGTTTAACTGTTGCTACTTTAGGCTTGTCGAAAGTCATAAGACTGGCGATAGCACCAACGAAAATAAATATCGATAGAAAAAGTGCTACAACCATTGCAAGTAGCGATGCGAAAAAATATTTAAAAAAACTTTTCATGTGGTTATAATTTTATTGGTTTGTAATCGGATATTTGTAAATTTTATATTGTTTTTTATTTTTATTTGTTCTTAATTTTCAATATGTTATAAAAAATACTACAAATTTGCTTGCTTAAATTTTTTTTGCCAATCGAGACTACTAAAGTAAGCAATTAGCTACAGTTTTAAAAGAAAAATCTAAAAATTATTCGGAAAAAAATGATTGTTGAACACAGATAATACCGATTGTACATATACTATAGTCCAATTTTCGCGATAGCGAAGTTTGGACTATGTATTTGTTACATCGGCATTTACCATTGTAAGATTTTATAAAAGACTGGACTTTTAAAAATTACAATTGGTATAACACAGATGTAACGTATTTACACTGATTACCAGATTTATAAATTTTAACTCAATTGCTACTCTGTTTTTAGGTCAACTATATATATGAAGGTTCACATCAATTACTGGTTAAAAAAGGGCTGCCTCGATATATCCGAAAACAGCCCAGGAATTTTAATTATGAAAACAAATTATTTGGCAAATATACCCCTTTTTGATTGTATTTGCCAAATTTCTTACTACTTTTCTGGCAAAAATTGAACAGGATAAGTAAACGCGCTTCTAACTACCTTTCCCTCGCTAACAGCTGGAATCCATTTTTCTATAGACTCTACAAGCCTAAGGGCTTCTTTATCAAGCTCTTCGTTAACTCCTTTCACAATTTTAAAAGAACTTGCTGTACTGTCTTTCTCAATTACAAAACTTACAAAAACAGTTTGCTTTTCAGTAACCTTAAACTTTTTAGGATCGGGGGTAAGTTTTTCCAAACGCTCTTCCTCAGTTCCAGCCCAACCTGTCTGTTCTTCTGAAACTAAGTAAATTGAATCAGAGGTCGATACTTCAAATGCTTGAGGTTCTTCCTGTGTAATCTCCTCGCTTTGTTGTTCTTGCTGTTTTCCTGTGTTTGAACCACATGAAACGATAAAGCCACAAACTACTAATGCGGTAATCGATTTGATTTTCAAATTCTTAATGCTCATAATTTTATTTTTTTAAATGTTTATATAACTGTTATTTTTTGGTTTCAAAATTAAAGTATTTTTATTTCCTTAAAAAGTCAATTGACGATTTTTTCTCTGTTTTTAACACTATTATTGCAACTATTGACATTAACAGAATAAAAAACAGCGTTATAGCTATTACGAATATTGTAACAGGAACTTGTATATGGTAGGCAAAGTTTTCTAACCACCTATATATCACGTAGTAACTTAGAGCCAAAACAAAGACAGCAGGATACAAATATGTTCTTATCTGCTTTAGGCAATAGTATTTTATAAGCAGAAAGAGGTTTGCTCCGTGTACCTTTCTGATAACCATATTGTTAAGCTGTTGGTTCATATAGTACGACACGATACCCAAAAATCCCATAACAGCCAAAACGCAAGTAATTAATGCAAACAGGGTTGACATCTTTTCAACGGTTTTTTCTTGGGCATAAATAATATCGTTATCCTCTAACAACGGGTTGTATGTGAAAGGTGCCGTCTCACTCCACTTGTGGTTTTTAAGAGTTTGCTCAATATATTGTAATGTCTCTCTGTTTTTCTCTTTCATCTTTATAATGATGCTGGGAAGACTCTCAGGATTATAATGGATTATGGTAGGCTCTATTTTATCTTTCAAACTTCTTGTATGAAAATCCTTTACAACTCCCACTATAACACCATCGCTATACCAATGATCTTTCAAAGGCTTGATTGTTTGCCCAACAGCTGTCTCAAAACCCATTATTTTTTTAGCAGTTTCGTTTATAACATATTCGTGTTTTCCTGAGTATTTACCATCAAAATAGTCATCTACGTTTAGATTTTCTCTCAGAAAACGTCCCTCTATTAACTCTAAATTTAACAAATCTATTAACTGGTAATCGGTTGTTATAGACGCAAAAGTAATTGGTGTTTCTTGCGGTTTTCCATTCCACCATACATCTTTGTTCCAGCCCTTAATATCATTCAATTTTCCACGAAATAGGCTTACAGCTTCAATATTCGGATTTTTCATTAAATCCTGCCTTAAAACGTCAACTTTGTAGGGAGAATATATTAATTCAGGTAGCGATATTATGTTTTCGGTCTCTTTGTTTTTCTGTGCTTCTTGCATAAAGCGTATCTGTTTAGATACGGTAAAAGCAAAGAAAACAAAAAACATTGCTGCCGTAAACTGTAGCGCAGAGAGCACATCGCCAATTTTAAAACTTTTTAAAACATCTATTTTGCCTTTAATATTTTCAGCTAAACTGCCCTTTATAGTAAAATAGAGTTGAACTATGCCCGAGAAAAATGGTATCGCAATGCAAAATCCAGCGATAAATAATATTGTCAATAGGTCGATATTAAACGAAACATAAACACCTAACAGATTATTAAAGTAAGGCATTGTCAAAGAGGTTAATAACAAAGAGGTTAGAGTGGCTGCAAATATTATAAAAAACGAACCTAAAAAGTTCTCAATAAATATTGCTTGTCGGCTTCCGCCTAACAGACGTTTTATAGATGTGGCTTTTACACGTCTTACGGTGCGAGATAAATCTAACGTTGTATGATTGAAAAAAACAACCAACAGAATTAAGAATATTGCTATCGTTATAAGCCACACATAAGCCATATCGCTATTGTTGTGAGAGCGATAATCTGGGAAATCTGTTTTTAAATGTATATCTCTTAGAGGCTGAAATTCAAGCATATCACTACTTCTACGATAGTTTGAAATAACATTTCTAAGTCCGGCAAGTTTTGCTTCTATATTATCAACATTGGGATTTACTTTTATGTAATGTGTTGATTCATACCATAATGGTTTAAAATAATCGTAAGAACTTTTTACGCTTAACATAGAGAAAAGTACATCAAATTGCAGATGAGAATTACGAGGCACATCTACCACCATTGCTACTTTTTTCATATGTTCGCCATAAAGCCCCTCTTTCAAAAACTCTTTACCAACAGCATGCTCGTTACCAAACATTTTTTGTGCAAACTCTTTAGATATAACCGCACTGTGTGGATTATTGACAAACTCTGTTACACTGCCTTCGACAATAGGAAAAGAGAAAATTGAAAAAAATGATGTGTCTGCTATTAAAAAATCTGTCAAAAACCTTTTCTCTTCGTAACTACAAGTCTGTTGAGTTTCATTTGAAAGCCAAACTGCAGAACTAAAATATGGATAATCAGACATTAATTTTTCAACTAATGGAGGGGCTGCACCACCCACTTTAGTCAGATTATCACCGCTTTTTTTCACAGTAACTAACCTGTAAATTTTATCGCTGTCTTTATGAAAGCTGTCGTAGCTTGTTTCGGTGCGCACCCAAAAGTAGAGAAACAAAGCTATAGATAATCCTATAACTAAACATAAAAAGTTTATTAGCACGTAATGACGTTCTTTTTTAATGTTTATTAGTGCGTGTTTGATGTGTGTTAATAACATGGCTGATTATTAATTAATTAACAAAACAATCGTTCCTTTATAATTTCCAAATTGATAGTTTAACAAATACACTCCGCTTAGCTTTTTATTGCTAAATTTCTCTATAACAACTCTTCCCTGACCATCACTATTATGATTTTTACTGTAAACTACTGTACCCTTTGAATCTAAAATTGTTATAATACCACTATTAGTAGGAGGTAGCCCATCCACAATAAAATAAGTTGATGCAGGGTTAGGATAAACTGTAATTGTTTTCAATTCGGTCTCCGACAGAATTATTGTGTTATCGAAGGTTGTAATTTTTATACTTTTACCATCAGCTTGTTTGCCGTCTGTTGCAACTATTTGAAAAATATATTCAACGCCAGAAATAGCTGGTGCTTTGCCTGATAATTGATATTGACCATTGTTTTCGTTTATTGTAACCCAGTTAGGGTTGTTAAAAATATTAACAGTAACGGGATCATTGTCAGCATCTTCGACTGTAAACGGGATATTAAAGTTCTTTTCTATTTGTAGTGTGGTGTCGGCTAATCCACTTATAATAGGTCTTTGATTAATTATTGCCGGGACATCGAAGACAGGTGGAAAAACAATTCTGTCAATCCATGCAGCATCGGCGCCACCAACACCTGAATAATCTTTTTTATATCTCCAAACAAGATTGTGTGTGCCTTCTGTTAATGAGAAGGCTACTTGTGTCCAACTTTCATTATTACCCCAAATACCAAAACGTTGATTGTTAACAACAAATTCTAAATAGTCGTATGGAGTAGATGAGCTTGAAGTTTCGCAAGAAACCTTTACCCAAAAACTTATAACATCTGGTCGAGTTAACGTAATTGTTGTTGATATTTCTGTGCTTTGACTATGACCAATATTTCCTGATTTCATACAATGTCCACCATGTAATCCGCCATCTGAAAAAGTCCATGGACTTGCTGAATTGTTCGTCCATATTGGCAGATTGAAGGTTGAATTGTCAAAATCTTCTACTGGCAAATTCGCCCTGTTACTGACTATTATTCTATTTGAAAAGATTCCATCGGACGCTATCGCTCTTAAGGAGATATTATCTCCGACAGGGGAATCTTCGTTAACTAACAAAAAGCAGGTCAGTGTTGCCGATTGTAATGGAGACAATGTGTCTGTTTTAAACTCTGAATTTATGACTGTACAATTGCCTGACAACAACGTAAATAGAGCCGTAATAGAGTCTGTTTTAATACCTCCTAAATTTGATACGGGAATATTAACTGCTAACACCTCGCCTTTTTCAGGCAACTGATTGCAGTTGCCCCCTTGACAGTCGTCCCAAGAAGCTTCTCCCAACGATAGAATTGGTGCTAACACAGGAATGTGAAAATAGTCAGTGAAATATATATTATCGGAAATTGAAAAATCTATTTTAAACACGATGTTCCCTTCGTTTTGTACTGAAAAAGGGACACTAAAACTTATTGTCTCTGTTGTGCCAACAACTTCATTTGGTCCAATTTCTCCCCAAAATAGCTCATTTGCTTCTACTTGCAATCCATTCGTAACTGCTGAAACAACAGCTGTACATTGACTTGCAATTGTAAGACCAATATTTTTAACTGTTATTGTCATTTCCGATGTTTTGCCAGATACAGCACAGTTTTGAGGATTTCCGTAAATCTCATATCCACTGTAAATTAAAGCAGGCTCTGTGGGTTGAAGAAATATAACAGGAACAGTGTCGGGCAAAATATTTCTTCCATGTGAAATTAAAAATAGAGTATCTGGTGTATTTACAGTAGGATAAAAACTCATAACTGTTGTATCAGATACAATTGATTTATTTCCATACAGTTTGCCGTTTTTGTCAAGCAATGAGACGGTATAATTTTTTGGACCACCAGTATTGACAATGGTGATTTGATTGTCGCCCGCATAAACATTTCCAACAACCGAAAATGTTGATGACGATGGCAGTGAAGTCCATACAGGAAGCACAGGATCCCCTAAAACATTACACGCATAATGCACCCATCGCTGAGCACCCGGCTCGAATTCGAGTGGAAGGTCAACCCACGCTGCTGTGCGCAACTGACTTACCTGATGTGCAATGCCTAAATATTGAGACCCTAAGCCATATAATCCATGTACAAACTCGCGATGAAGGTGTGTAGAAGGTCCCTCGGTTTGTCCTTCATTAAACCAACCATACCGACTATTTCCTACAAATCCACTTGCAAAATTTGGCA
>DAOSIN010000045.1:0-9191 GCA_035366675.1 Salinivirgaceae bacterium
GTCCAAACTTCACTATCGTTCGTTTGAACTATGTATCTGTAACATCGGTATTTACAATTGTTATTATAAACCAAAAAAACTTAACATAATGTACGCAATTGACAATTACAACTTTAAAGAAAAAACCGCTATTGTCAGAGTCGATTTTAATGTTCCCATTGATTCTGCCAGCGTAATAACTGACAGCACCAGAATAAAAGCAGCTTTGCCAACAATAAACAAAATTCTGGCAGACGGCGGAGCGGTGGTGCTTATGTCTCATCTTGGACGACCCAAAGGCAACCCCGAAGCAAAATATTCGCTAAAACCTGTTGCCGAATATTTGCAAACTTTGGTTAAAAACAAAGTTAAATTTATTGACGACTGTATCGGAGAAAAGGTGTTGACAGCTAAAACAAAACTCAACCCGGGCGAAATTTTAATTTTAGAAAACCTACGTTTTTACAAAGACGAAGAGGCTGGTAATCCAACATTTGCACGCGATTTAGCATCGGGAATGGACGTTTACGTTAACGATGCTTTCGGCACGGCACACCGCGCACACGCAAGCACAAGCGTTATTGCAAACTTTTTTAAATCAGACAAGATGTTCGGTTATCTGATGGAAAATGAGCTTAATGCAATGGATAAAGTGCTACATTCGGCTGAAAAACCATCGGTAGCGATTATCGGGGGAGCTAAAGTCAGCAGCAAAATTGAGATTATGGAAAACCTGCTTTCGAGAGTCGATGCTTTGATAATCGGAGGCGGAATGGCTTACACATTTCTTAAAGCTCAGGGCAAAAACGTTGGCAAATCATTGGTTGAGGACGACCATATAGATACAGCTAAATCCATTTTAGAAACCGCCAAAAGCAAAGGTGTACAGATACTTTTGCCTGTCGATAGCCTTAACGCTGATGAGTTTAAAAATGAGGCGGTTACAAAAATCACGTCAACTGACGATATCCCTGCAAATATGATGGGATTGGATATAGGACCTAAATCTATTGAACTGTTCAGCAATTTAATTCAAAAATCAAAAACTATTCTCTGGAACGGACCAATGGGCGTTTTTGAAATGGATAATTTTGCAAAAGGAACGATAGAGATAGCAAAAAGCATTGCCAAAGCAACCTCGACAGGCTCGTATAGCCTTGTAGGTGGCGGTGATAGCGTTGCAGCTGTAAATAAATTCAACCTGTCTGATAAAATAAGCTACGTATCAACAGGTGGCGGAGCCATGCTCGAGTATATGGAGGGCAAGACATTACCGGGCGTTGCTGCAATAAGAAAATAGATATTTGAAAACAGTATATTTTAGCGTGTTAAATCGTTCGGGATTGCGAGCAATTTAACACGCTACTTATATTGTGTTTTCCATATTAAAAGATAACTTTGCACGTTCAAAAAAGCAAAACGACTAAACTTAAACGAGATGTACAGAACACATACTTGCGGAGAACTTAGAATAGACAATATAAACAACAACGTTATCCTTGCCGGCTGGATACAGCGAATCAGGAATCTTGGCTCAATGACCTTTATTGATCTTCGTGATAGATACGGCATTACGCAAATTATAATTGACCAAAATTCGTCTGACGACGTAAAAAAACAGTTAGACGCTCTTGGGCGCGAATTTGTAGTACAGATACATGGAACGGTTTCTGAACGCTCCTCTAAAAACCCAAAAATAGCAACCGGCGATATCGAGGTGATTTGCAAGAAAATCGTGGTTTTAAACAGCTCGGCTACACCGCCATTTACCATTGAGGAGGATAGCGATGGCGGAGATGAGTTGCGAATGAAATACCGTTATCTCGATTTAAGACGTGCACCACTGCAACGCAACATTTTGTTACGTCATAAAATGGCACAGGTGGTTCGTAACTATCTAAGTGACATTGGTTTTATTGAGATAGAGACACCTGTTCTGATAAAATCAACTCCCGAAGGGGCGCGCGACTTTGTTGTCCCGTCGAGAATGAACCCTACACAGTTTTACGCACTGCCACAATCGCCACAGCAACTAAAACAGTTGTTGATGGTTGCAGGCTATGACCGTTATTTTCAGATAGTTAAGTGCTTCCGCGATGAAGACTTACGAGCCGACCGTCAACCCGAATTTACACAGATTGACTGCGAAATGGCTTTCGTAGAGCAACGAGATGTGTTGGAAACTTTCGAGGGCATGACACGACACTTGTTCCGCGAAATACTGAACGTTGATACAGAGGAATTTCCCCGTATGCCCTACAGCGAGGCAATTGAAAAATATGGAAGCGACAAGCCCGATATCCGTTTTGGAATGACACTGAACGATATAACAGAATTGGCGCAGGGCAAAGAGTTTGTTGTGTTCAATTCGGCAGAGTCGGTAATAGCAATATGCGTTGAAAACTGCGCCGACTACACAAGAAAGCAACTCGACGAGCTTACCGAATTTGTTAAACGTCAACAGATTGGAGCAAAGGGCTTGGTTTACGTGAAGTATAACTCAGACGGCACTTTAAAATCATCGGTTGACAAGTTTTACACCGAGTCGGATTTAAAATCGTGGGCTGAGGCTTGCAACGCAAAACCGGGCGACCTGCTCTTGATTTTATCGGGAGAACGCAGTAAAACGCCGATACAGATGGGTGCTCTACGTCTCGAAATGGGCAACCGTTTGGGATTGATGGACAAACACAACTTTAAACCGCTTTGGGTTGTTGATTTTCCACTGTTAGAGTGGGACGATGAAACAAACAGGTATCACGCTATGCATCACCCATTTACATCGCCAAAGGCTGAAGATATTCCACTTTTGGAGCAAGAGCCGAGCAAAGTTCGCGCAAATGCATACGACTTGGTTATAAACGGTGTCGAGATTGGTGGCGGTTCTGTTCGTATTTTTGACAGCAACTTACAGGCAAAAATGTTCTCCGTATTGGGTTTCACGCCAAAACAAGCTGATAATCAATTTGGTTTCTTAATGAATGCCTTTAAATATGGTGCACCTCCACACGCGGGAATTGCCTTTGGGTTCGACCGTTTAGTAAGTCTCTTTGCAGGATTAGACTCAATACGCGATGTTATTGCTTTCCCAAAAAACAACTCTGGTCGGGATGTTATGATGGATGCACCTTCAGAAATAAGCGAGGAGCAACTTAAAGAGTTGTATATCTCAATTAACAAAAAACAGTAGCTACATTTAAACAGATGTTTCTGTCGGACAAACACATTTAACCCTAAATAACCGATTATGGAAGAGAGCATGCTACAACTGCACCCCGGCTTGATTATAGGATTTGCAATTGCAATTATTGCAATGCTTGCAATAGACCTTGGCGTTGCCAACAAAACAAGCCACGTTATCTCAACTAAAGAGGCAGCAATATGGACAATTGTCTGGATATCAATGGCAATGCTCTTCTCAGGTGTTGTATATTTGGTATATAACAACGATGGACACCAAATAGCTGTCGAGAAGTTTACACAGTTTCAGGCGGCGTACTGGATTGAAAAAGCCCTCTCGGTCGATAATCTGTTTGTTTTTATTTTGATTTTCTCTTTTTTCAAAGTTCCCAAAAAGTTACACCATAAGGTTCTGTTTTGGGGGATTATTGGAGCTGTGGTTTTCAGAGCAATCTTTATTTTTGCGGGTATCTGGTTAATCAACCTCTCATATCTGCCCGAATTTTCTATCGGTAGCTGGAAATTTTGTTTAGACCCGATGAATCACGACCTGTCTGCTAATTGGGAAAACAAAGAGTTTTTCAGGATAAATGTTTTAATGACACTTTTCGGAATTTTCCTTATAATTGCAGGGATAAAAGCCCTAATCGAAGCAATTAAAGGCAAACACACCGACAGCAATTTTGATAATTCTCCGGGAGCTAAATTGGTAAAAAAACTTTACAAAGTGAGTGACGATTACGATGGTGAAAAGTTTTTTACTGTTAAAAACGGTGTCAAATATGCCACGCCACTATTGGTGGTTGTAGTAATTATCGAGTTTTCCGATATACTGTTTGCTGTTGACTCAATACCAGCTATTTTCGCAATATCGAAAGACCCGTTTATACTTTACACATCAAATATTTTTGCGATTCTTGGTCTCCGTTCGCTATACTTTCTGTTAGAAAATCTACAGGACAGATTTAGCAAACTACCCTACGGACTATCAATTATCTTAGCTTTTATTGGTATAAAAATGATAATATCTCCGTGGTACGAAATGGAATCAACGGTCTCTTTGACAATAGTCGGAAGTATATTAGTATTATCAATTGTATTGTCGTTTCTTTCTCCAAAAAAGAAATTAAACACTTCGGAGACATCGGAATAAGACTATAAGTAAGTGCTGTTTCTAAAACAATTTACTACATTTGCCACGTGCTACTGAAGTAAAAATTGTAATCGCTAATACCAATGACAGATTTTTGGCAAAAGTTATCGAACGAGTTTACTCTGCCACTGCAAGATCCTATTTTAGTATTTTCGCTTATACTTTTTATAATATTGCTCTCGCCAATTATCCTGCGCCGATTTAATATTCCTGGTATTATTGGTCTGATAATCTCTGGAGTAATAATAGGTCCCTATGGCTTTAATATATTGGAAAACAATTCGGCAATAGACCTTTTTTCTACAATTGGGCTACTCTACATAATGTTTATTGCTGGTTTAGAGTTAGATATCGCAGAATTTAAGTCAAATCGCAATAAAAGTATTCTTTTCGGGTTCTTTACTTTTGTAATACCGTTAGGAGTAGGATTTCCTGTTTGCCACCATCTGTTAGGTTACGATTTTAACGCAAGTATGTTAACTGCAAGTATGTTTGCTACTCATACATTAGTAGCGTACCCGATTGTTAGCAAGTTGGGAATATCAAAAAACCAAGCTGTTGCTGTCACCGTGGGCGGCACAATACTTACAGACACAGCCGTTTTAATATCCCTTGCGATTATTGTTGGTGGTGCACAAGGAACGATAGACGGCAAGTTTTGGCTCAGACTTGGCGTTTCGCTCATTATTTTTGCAGTGGTAATGTTTTTCATAATTCCAAGATTAGCAAAATGGTTTTTCAGAAAATTAGAGAGTGAAAAACATTCGCACTATATTTTTGTATTGTCTGTTGTTTTTTTCGCTGCATTCCTTGCCGAAGTTGCTGGTTTAGAGCCAATTATCGGAGCATTTGCCGCAGGATTATCGTTAAATAAACTTATCCCAAGCTCATCGCCACTGATGAATAGAATTGAATACGTTGGCAACTCTCTTTTCATTCCCTTTTTCCTGATAAGCGTAGGAATGATAGTTGATGTAAGCGTTATTCTGAACGGACCAATGGCACTAATAATCGCAGGGACTCTCTCAGTAGTTGCAATATTCGGCAAATGGTTGGCTGCGCTAATAACACAACTAACATTCAAATATTCAAAAGCACAACGACAACTAATTTTTGGGCTCAGTAGCTCGCACGCTGCAGCAACACTTGCTGTTATTTTGGTTGGATACGAGGCTGGAATAATAGACGATAATATTCTTAACGGAACAATTATTCTGATACTTATAACCTGCGTAGTTGCAACTTTTGTCACCGAAAAAGCTGCTAAAAAAATTATTTTAGAAACAGAAAGCAGTAGCATTGATATTGAAAAATCTATTGGTATTCACAAAGAGCATATTTTACTACCTATCGAAAATTTCGATAGTATAAATACTCTACTTGAATTTGCAATTTTAATAAAAAACAAAAAATCGGAAAATCCAATATCAATTCTATCGGTTGTAAGTAATGACACAGAGGCGGGAATAAAAATTCTAAAAACACGTGAAAAACTTGAAGAGTTCGTTAAACAGGCTGCTGCTTCAGAAACAAAGGTTGACATAATTACAACTATCGACCATAATCCAATCAGCGGAATGAGTCGAATATCAAGAGAAATAATGGCAGATATTATTGTTCTGAATTGGCCCGACAGAACCAATTTCTTTGAAAGATTGTTGGGCGAAAAAATTGACTCAATAATAAGCAACACCGATAAAACGCTGTTTATCTGTCATTTCGAAAAGGCATTAGTTTCACACAAGAGAATAGTAGTTGCTGCTCCCCCATTTTCCGAACACGAAAACGGATTTAATGTATGGATAACCAAAACCCTCTTACTAGCCAAAGAGCTTAGCATACCAGTCAAACTAATATGTAACAAATCAACAGAAAAGGCTATTGATAAATTAATAAAAAAGGCAAAACTATCAGTTAAAACAAACATAAGTTTGTTTTCCGACTGGGAAGATTTTCTTGTTATTTCACGTAAAATAGACAAAGACGATTTGCTTATATTGGTATCAGCACGCAAGGGAGCACCCTCATACATAGGCGTTTTAGACAGGATGCCTTCAAGACTAGAAAAATATTTTGCAAATAACAACAGAGTTATAATTTATCCGCAACACATAAACATATATAGGACATTAGAGCACTATAAGGGGATCTCGTCAGAGCCGTTACACAAAGGAATTGAGGTAGCTCAAAAAATAGGCAAGGGTATTGGTTCAGTTTTAAAAAGAAATTAAAATTTTAAAAACTTTTTATATTAACTTGTAATTCAACAAGTTCTTGGCACCTATTTTGTTGATCATGTATCTTCGTATCGTGGTAGTATTGTGGTAATCTCAATAGTGCTAAAATAAAGTAAAATCATTAAAAAATACCTTGAGGCAATCCCCAATAGCTCACACAACATTATTAACAGAACTTAAAAGTAAAGAAGATCTAAAATACCGCTCGCAACATGCAAAAACTAATTAAAACATTATGTGTTCGGTTTATTAGCCAAAAACCAGAGTTTTTAAAAGATGAAATCAGACTCTCACTGAAAGAGTTAGGCGAATTTTCAGGCGTTGACAGAACATATATTTTTTCTTACGACTTTACTAAAGATACTCAAACCAACACTTTCGAATGGTGTGCCAAAAGCATTTCAAGCATAAAAGAGAACTTAATAGACATACAAAATGCTTTAACACCCGAATTAACAGCACTTCACAAACAAGGAGAAATATGCTACATAAGCGATGTGTCGTCATTAGACGACAATTCGACATTGAAAAAACTGTTAGTAAAAGAATCTGTTAAATCATTAATTACAATACCTTTATGTTTTGAAAACACCTGCTTTGGTTATGTAGGATTTGATTCCGTCAAAAAACAGCGACTATGGGATGAAGAAGAAATCTCTGCATTAAAACTATTTGCCGACCTATTGGTCAATGTACAAATCAAAGAAAAATATGGTAAGTGTATCATAGAAGCAAAATCTGAAGCCGAACAGAGCGAAAAGAAAATAAGAAACCTAATTGAGCACTCTCCTATTGGTATTCTTAACGTATTACCTGACGGTGTTATTACAGAGTTGAATGAAGCTACAGTAAAAATCTTAGGATCTCCATCAAAAGAACATACAAAAAAAATAAATATACTGACAGCCAAACCCCTTATTGACTCAGGATTCACTAATAATTTCATACAATGCGTCAAGCATAAAAAATTAGTAAAAGACGAAACAAAATATCGCAGTGTTTGGAACAAAGATAGCTACTTGCGATATTACTTAAATCCAATACTTATCGATGATATTGTTCAGAGCGTTTACGTGAGTATTGAAGATATTACTGAAATATACGAAGCCAGACTTAGATTAGTAGAACTCAAAGAAAAAGCAGAAGAGAGCGATAGATTAAAATCAACTTTTCTTGCAAATATGAGTCACGAAATCTGAACACCTATGAATGGTATAGTTGGTTTTGCCGAACTACTTAAAGAACCACATATTTCTGATGAAAAAAAGAGACATTTTGTCGAAATTATTAACACAAACGCCTATCATCTGCTCGACTTAATTAACGATATTATTGATATTTCAAAAATTGAAGCTGGGCAAGTCGATTGCAATCTAAGCAAAGTTAATCTCAATTCGCTGCTTGAAGAGATATACTATATGTGGTCGCCGAGTGCTAAAAAGAAAAACATCAAATTATCAAGTATCTTTGCTCTTAACAACTCTCAAAGCGGAATAACTACCGATGCATTAAAACTCAAACAAATCATTATCAACCTAATTTCCAACGCAATAAAATTCTCAAACGATGGAGAAGTTGAATATGGTTACTACTTGAAAAACAACGAGTTGATATTTTTCGTAAAAGACACTGGCACAGGAATACCTGCCGAAAATGTTGACAAAATATTTGAACGCTTTTATCAATTAGACAATCTACCTCATGACAGTCGCACAGGATCTGGATTAGGTTTATCTATCTGTAGCGCATACGTACAACTACTTGGTGGTAAAATATGGTTAGACACAGAGTTGGGAAAAGGATCAACATTCTATTTCACAATACCGTACAAACCAACATCAACAACTACACAACCAATTGACACTAGCTTAAAAAATTATGACAATATTAATTGGTCAAACAAAACCATCCTTCTTGCCGAAGACGATATTTCAAACAACATATACGTTACTGAAATATTGCGCAAAACGAAAGTAGACTTAATTGTAGCAAAAACAGGCGAAGAAGCTATTGAAGAGGTAAAATCGGGTAAACATATAGACCTGATACTGATGGATATAAAGATGCCCATAGTTGACGGATTAACAGCTACAAAAGAGATATTAAAAATAGATCCAAATATTCCTATAATAGCCCAAACCGCTTATGCTTTTGTTGATGATATTGAAAGAGCTAAGGAAGCAGGTTGCGTTGATTTTATTTCCAAACCAATGAAATCGGCAGAATTGATATCCAAAATAACTAAGCATTTACGTTGAATGTAAGAAACAAGGCACAAGAAGAAAGGTAAAAGTGTCATATCCCAAATTAAATTTCTGATTTCGGACTTCTAATTTCTAATTTACTTTCAATTACGCTTGTGTCACCGTACGTGCGTAAAACACAAGGCATTTAATTTCTTATTAGCATATTACACTTTTACCTTTATCCTTTTAACTCAATTGTTAATTACTAATTGCACATTGCTAATTGCTTAAAAGTAGCCCTGACAGGAATCAAACCTGTATCTAAAGTTTAGGAAACTTCTATTCTATCCATTGAACTACGGAACCAAAAGAAGTAAACTCATCATCATCCGTCTTTGGATCATATGAAGTATCATACAAATTCTCGAGGTCTTTAGTACATTATGGTGTAAACCA